>JBBIMN010000001.1:0-25915 GCA_037444385.1 Acidobacteriota bacterium
CGAACCGGTGATGAGGGCTTTGCAGGCCCCTGCCTTACCGCTTGGCTACGGCGCCGGGCTTTTTATTATCCCTCAACCGGCTCGAAGTGTCAAACCAATATGGCGCCCCGCTTTCCGCAACGCACCCGCAAGGAACCCCGCGGCGGAAATTCGGCCGGCGATTCCGGTTGGCGGCTTCTGGAGCTTGACAACCACGCGCAAAGCGTGTATTATCGCCTCTTGTTTGGAGGTTTGAGTGGCTAACCACAAGTCAGCTTTGAAGAGGGTGAGGCAAACCGAGAGGCGCAGGCTGCGCAACAAGTCCGCCGTCGGCCAGATGCGCACGGTGGTGAAGCGGTTCCGCGCTCTGGTGGCCGAAAAAAAGGCCGGGGAGGCGCGCACCATGCTGCCGTCCGTCTATGCCATGATTGACAGAACGCGCAAAAAGGGCGTCATTCATTCCAACGCCGCGGCACGCTACAAGTCTCGCCTGACCACCGTCCTTTCCACCCTACAGGAAAAATAGGTTAAATCCGCGGTTGATCGGCGGCGGGAGGCGGAAGCTTCCCGCCGTTTCGCCTTTTGCCCTGCAAGCGAACTGGTGGTAAACTTGCACCTTCGGTTCCCGCGTTAGGAGGAGGGACAAATGACCATCGCGAAGGCTGGCTGGCTGGAGGAACGTTATTTCGGGGGTGCTTCCAACTCTGGCAGGTCCTCTGCCCCGCCTCCCGAGCTTCTAGAACAAAGACGGTACGCCCCTGACAAAGCGGCGGACATCTTGCACATTAAGATAGAGTTGAACTTTGACCTTGGCTCCAAGGCGGTGATGGGGCGCTGTACCACCTCCTTTTCTCCCCTTTCCGATGGACTTTCCAGACTGGAACTGGACTGCGCGGAGCTTACCGTGGACGCGGTGGCCGACGGAGAGGGCCGCAGGCTGGCTTTCGACCACGATGGCAACCGGCTGGCCGTTCTCTTTCCCAGGCCTCTTCCGAAAGACAAGCCGTCTCAAATCGTCGTCGCCTACCACGGGCGGACACGAGCCGGCCTCTATTTCACCGGCCCCACGAAGGAAAATCCGCGCAAGGCGGTGCAGGTTTGGTCTCAGGGGCAGGACGAGGATTCGCGCCACTGGTTTCCCTGCTTTGATTACCCCAATGAAAAGGCCACTTCCGAGACGATCGTGACCGTTCCAGAAAACTGGACGGTCGTTGGGAACGGCGAGCTCGTCCAGGTAGTCCATGACAAGGCGCGGAAGGAAAAGCGGTGGCACCACCGGATGAATGTTCCTCACGTAAGCTACCTGATATCAATAGCCTGTGGAGACTTTTTGAAGATCGAGCAACTATGGCGGAACAAGCCGGTCCAATACTTCGTCAAACCGGGACAGGAGGCCGCCGCGCGCCGCGCTTTCGCTCGCACTCCCGACATGCTGGAGTTCTTTTCGGAAAGGTTTGGCGTGGAGTACCCCTACCCGAAGTATAGCCAAGTCGTGGTCGAGGACTTCATCTTCGGCGGCATGGAGAACATCAGCGCCACGACGCTGATTGACAGGGCGCTGCCCGACATTCGAGCCTCCCTTGACTACGAGCCGGAGGATCTTGTTTCGCATGAACTGGCCCACCAGTGGTTCGGCGACCTGGTTACTTGCAAGGACTGGTCCCATGCATGGCTGAACGAGGGGTTCGCCTCATATGCCGAGGTTCTGTACCGCGAGCACTGGAAAGGCGAGGAAGATGCCACGCGCCACCGGCTGGACCAGATGCAGTTGTTTCTCACGCGCGACAAGGCGGTCCGCCGCCCAACCGTTACCCGCGAATACGCCATGCCGATGCAGCTTTTCGACGCCCACATATACGAGAAAGGCAGCCTTATCCTCCACATGCTGCGCCGTTTCCTTGGAGAAGCCGAATTCTGGGCAGTGGTCACGGCCTATCTCAAGGCTTTCGCGGAAAAGACCGCACAGACCGAAGACCTGATCGCCGTCATCGAGCGCGTCACGGGCAAGAACCTCGAATGGTTCTTCGACCAGTGGGTCTTCGGCGCCGGCTACCCTGAGCTCGAAGTCAAGAGCGACTGGGACGACACCCGCCGCTGCGCCGTCATCAGCGTGGACCAGAAGCAGAAGCTAGAAAACGGCAAGGGGCTTTTCAGGCTGCCGTTCATTGTTCGGTTCCACGGCAAGAAGAAGGCGGAAGAGCGCTCCATAGAGGTGAGCGAAGTGCACCACCAGTTCACCTTCCCGCTCGAAGAGAAGCCCGATTTCGTCCGCTTTGACCCGGGGTGCCAGCTTCTCAAAAAGACGGCGCTCAAGATGCCTGTTTCCATGCTCAAGGCGCAGCTTGAACGCGACCCCGATTGGATGGGCCGCGCGGAGGCCGCCCACGCGCTTGCGAAAGAAGGGTCCTACGATGCAATCGAAGCCCTTGGCGCCGCACTGCTGAAGGAGCCCTTCTGGGGCGCCGCCGCGGAAATCGCGCCGGCCCTTGGAGAGAACGGTTCTTTACAGGCGCGCGACGCCCTCATTGCCGCGCTCTCACTGGAAAATCCGAGGACGCGAAGGGCCGTTATAAAAGCCCTGGGGACGTTCAAGGATGAAGTGGCCGCCAAGGCGCTGGCGCCGCTGGCGCGGCGCGACGCGTCCTACTTTGTCGAGGCCGAAGCCAACCTGGCTTTAGGCGCCACGCGCCACTTTTCGGCCCTAGCCATCCTGAGCGCTTCCGCGAAGAAAGAGAGCCACGGTGACGTGATTCGCGAGTTCGCCTACGCGGGCCTTGCGCGCCTTCGCGACGACCGCGCCCTGCCGGTTTTGCGCGCCGGGGCGGCGCCGGGTGGAAAGCCGCGCGGCCGGATGTCCGCCATGCGCGCCCTCGCAACCCTGGCAAAAGGCCGCGACCCGCTTCGCGATGAGGTGCGGCAGGAGCTTGAGGAGTATCTTCGCGACGCCGATTTCTTCGCCAAAATGGGCGCGCTCGCCGCGTTGGAGGTTCTTGGCGAGCCCGCCGCCGCCGAGGCCGCCGACAACCTGCGCTCCCGCGAAGTTGACGGCCGCCTTGCCCTGAACAGCAGAGACGTCGCCCGCCGCTTGCGAGAAAGCACGGCCAAGAGCGACGAGGTCACCTCGCTGCGCTCCGACTTCGAAAAGCTTCGCGAGGAAAACCGTTCCCTGCGCGACCGGGTTGAAAGGATGGAGAGGCTCGCCCCGCCTGGCAAGAAAAATTTCGGCAACCCAAAAGCTCTGCCAAAGGCCAAGGCAAAGGTGAAAGCGCCGGCGAAGGTTAAGGCCAAGGCAAAAGCGAAGAAGGCGAAATAGATGAGAGGCGGGTTGAAGGCGCTCGTCCGCCATCCATCATCCAAATGATGGCGAATGGACGACTCTCGGATGAAGGACCACGAACTGCATGAACGAAGGTTTAACGGCGGAGCCGAGCGGCTGCGCTCGCCCGAGAGAATAGCCCGTCTCGAAATTGGCCGCGTGGTCGCTTTGAGCCTTGAAGGCCTCGCCGTAAAAAGCGTTCTCGACGTCGGAACCGGCGCGGGCGTCTTCGCCGAGGCTTTCTCCAAGTCAGCCGCAAGCGTGGCCGGCATAGACGTCAGCGCCGAGCTTCTCGCGGCCGCGAGAAAGCACGTTCCCAACGCCCTCTTTCTTGAAGCCCCGGCCGAGAAACTTCCCTTCGCCGACGGCTCCTTCGACCTGCTCTTCCTTGGCAGCGTTCTTCATGAGACCGATGATCCACTCAAAGCATTGGAGGAGGCCCGGCGGGTGGCCATCAGCAGGGTCGCCGTCCTCGAATGGCCGTACAAAGAAGAAGAGGCAGGGCCGCCGATCCACCACCGCCTAGGGCTTGAAGCAATCGCAGAACTCGCTATCAGGGCGGGTTTTGAAGCCGTCGAGCACATCGCCCTTGCCCGCATGGATTTGTACAGGCTGACGCCATAACGCCAGAGACAAGCACATTCCTCCCGTCAGCCCGTTGACTCATCAACTCATCAACGGCATCGCTTAATGGCCCGACGCCTCTCGCGATTTCTGGCGGGTGATGTTCATCACCCTGAGCGCGACGTTGGTCCCGCCTTGGGCGCGGTATGCGAGGCGCAACTGGTCCCCAACGGCCGGCTCCGCGCCGATCTCGGCGCTGCTTATGTCAAATGTCTGGGGCCGGGCCTCCGGATTTGCCTCGTCCTTCAAGGCAATGGTTTTGCCATCCGTGGCCACGGAGACGACGGTCCCTTGAACGACCGGCGCGGGCGGCGAACAGGCGGCGAAGAGAAGCATGATCGCCATGAATGCAAGCGCGGCGGCACATTTCAGTTGCAATGGTCCGCTGTTTTTCATCTCAACGCCCTCCTCGCCCTGAGCTCCTTGGCGGCGCCTTTCACCATTCCCGCGATGACCACCAGCGTCATCGCCGAAACTGCCGTCATTACGACCCAGGAGGCGGCTGTCGTCATCTTTAATTGTTTGAGAATGACGGAAATCATGGCGAAAAACACGGTGCAGCCGAACATGAGCCTGATGCCGTAGCCGCGGATGTACTTTGTGGCGATGGTACCAACCTGCGCGCCGGGCGCCGCGCCAAGAAGCATGATGATGACGGCCAGAAGCTCTATCCTCCCCTTCATGCCGTAAGTGAAAGCGCCGTAGAAACCGGCGAGCATGACCGTGAAGAGGTCTGTTCCCACGGCAACGTACGTCGGGCAGCCGATGAGGTATACAAGCGCCGGCATCATTAAGAGGCCGCCGCCGATCCCCAACAGTCCCGCCAGGAAACCGACAAGAAAGCCCACGCTGGCGGGAAGCCAGAGCGAGCACTCGACCTGCGCGACGTTGAAACGCACGATGGGAGGAATCTTGATCTTGTGGAGCGTCTCGTGCCAGTGCACCGCCGAGCCCGAAGGCGCGCCGCCTTCGGTGGCGGACTTTTCGAGAGACCGTTTTTTGAAGAAGTCGTAGAAAACCAGAAGGCCGATCAGAAAAAGGAAGACCACGTAGACCCAGCGGATGACCGGCCCGGCAAGCCCCAACCTTTCAAGGTACATGACGAGCCTCGCCCCAAGCTCGATGCCGATGACGTCGAACACCAGCATGGCAAGCCCCAGCTTGGCGTCCACGTTGCCGAACTTGGCGTGGCGGCGCGTCGAAATGATTGACTTGCCAGCCATGTGGCACAGGTCGGTCCCGACCGCGAAGGGCATTGGAAAGCCGAAAATGTTCAAGGCCGGGGTCACCATCCAGGCGCCGCCCATTCCAAAGAAGCCGCCCAGGACGCCCACGGCGACGCCCAAGAGAACGAGCAGCAGCGGATTAATTGAGACGCCGGAAATCGGAAGCGTAATGGTCAGCCATTCGTGCATTGCAGCCTCCTACTCCTGGCCTTCGTGCTTGCTCAGGTCCAGCCCGATGGCGCCGACAAGAAAATCCATCAATAGGCCAAGACAGAGCCCCATCAAAGCCGTTATGGCCACGGCCTCGATGGTGAACAGGAGCCTGTTGGTGTTGTACAGATCGGCGATGTAGAGGTTGAACCCGCTCAGGTGGCGCGTGTCGGCCACGTGTACAAGCTTGCCCTCTTTCTCTCCAGAGGCCAACGCTCCGAGAGGCAACACGAACAGGGCCGCCGCCGTGGCCAGCGCCCGTATGACCGGGAATCTCTTTTTCATTGGCCCCTCCACTTTTCAGAATACTATCTGGTACTGCAGCCGGTACTCGTAGCCGTGGTAACGGGACGCGTCGTTCCGAATCTTTCGGCAGTCGGCCTGAAGTTTAGAGTTGAACCCGCTGAAGTACCAGTTGGCGCCGATTCCAGTTTCGGTCTGCCGGTCCATCAACTTCGCGTCGTTTGGGTCGTAGCCCCATCGGCCCGCGAAAAGTTCCAGCCTCTTGGGGATTAAGAGAAAGCCCAACTGCGCGTTGAGGCCGTTCGATGCCGTCAGATTGCCCTTGACGTCGAAACTGTGGCGGCCGAAGTATTCGCCGTAGGCGGTGAACCACTTGCACTTGAACATCAGGTCGTAACCGGCCGTGTGGTACATCGCGCCCGAGGCCGGCGTGCCGTTTTGCGCCGGAACGCGCCTGTCGTTGTGCTCGTATTCGAAGCCCAAGGAGAGTTTCGGTTTGGCGCTCCCGAATGGATTCGCCTCATCGTATCCCGCGCTGCCCCACGGGCTCGGGGCCGTGGGGGTAGACGCCAGTCCCGCTGGTACTTGTTGTCGGCGTTGGTGTAAACGCTGCGGCCTCCGCCGTTGTATAGACCCACGCTGTACTCGAACATGTCCTTAACGGAAGATGGGCCGAATTGGCCGGTCGCCATTATGCCCACGTCGCGGATGCTGCAAAATTGCGTCGTGACGAAGGAGCGGTCAGCGAACTGGTCCGTTCTGGTCGAAGCGATGCTTTGCCGGCCGAAAGGCGTTTTGCCCTGGCCCGCCCGAATCTGAAAGAGCCCCTTGCCGTGCGTGAAGTCATATTGGATGTAAGCATCGTCCAAAACGCCCAACGCGGTATTGGCGTTTGCCCAATCGGCCTGAAAACGGAACGTCAGGTCTGGCGTGTAGGCCCAACCCGTTACCTGCGTCTTGAACCGTCTCACGGCGAAGGCCCCTTGGTCAACAGGGGCGGGATCCTGATAGTGATCATCCGTCCATCTGTACTGAAGGCGGTTGGTGACGTTGATCTGCGCGTTTGGGAACTTGAAGGTGGTCTGGCCGTCCTTCCAGGAAACCGATACGGGGGTGGGCGCGGCCGGAGTTTGAGCGCTCGCTTGCAAGGCGGACTGGGGCGCCTGAGGCGCGGCCTTGCTCTTTTCCAGTTGATCCAATCGCTTCTGGAGCGATTCAATGACGGACTGCTGCTTCTGGAGCGCTTCCTGTGCCTGCCGAAGCTGAAGCTTCAGCTCCTCGATCGGGTCTTGGGGTGTTTGGGCGAGGCAGAGCAAGCCGGACAGAACCATAACAGCCACGAACGGTGGTGCAAACAAGAGATGCGCGTGTTTCATCCTCCCCCCCCTTCGCGAGGCCGGACTTTGCCCCACGGTACATTGATGCGTCATTTTGGCTGGTTGTGTCAAGCGGCCTTTGGCGTCCTCATGCCGTTAGGGTTAAATGACCCATTTTGGGCTGCATGAAAGGCGATGACTTGAAGGCGGAGCGGCCGGCTGGGTGTTACAATAGTGGCGGGGCGGGAAGAGGGCCGTGAAAAAAAGAGACCGGCAAGGAGAGGTGCCGCCAGCGGCAAGGCCGATGCTTCAGAACGGCTGGCCGATTTTATGCCTGGGTCCCGCTTGCCTTCTGCTATTCGCGTCGGGGGTATGGCTTCTTAATGCCACCCGCGTTATCACGTTTGCCGCACTTCTCTTGGCCGTTCTTCTTCTCTACGGCATTCTGGTGTGGCCTTTTTGGGTACTGCGTCGGCGCCGGATGTCGAAGCTGGAGCAGGAGCGAGACGCCTTCTACCAGGAGTTGCTAAGAAATTCAAAGGCCGCTGGCCTCGGCGAGATGGCGTCAAGCATAGCCCACGACATCAACAACCCGCTTGCTATAATGCACGAGGAGGCCGGATGGATAGAGGATCTGCTTCGCAAGCCCGAGGCCAAGAACCAGTCCACGCTTGATGAGATCGCCAATTCCGCGGCGCAGATCGAAATACAGATCCGCCGCTCCAGGGACATTACGTCGCGCATTCTGAACTGGACTCGCGAGAGCGGCGGCCCGGCCAGCCAGACGGACGCCAACCTCCTCTTCAACAAGACTCTCTACCTGCTGGAGGGCGATCTGCAAGCGAGCGGCGTGAAGGTCGTCAAGAGTTTCGCCGAGGGGTTGCCGCCGGTGCGCGGCGCCGCTTGCGAATGGCAGCAGGTCTTTTTGAACCTGATGAAGAACGCCCTGGATGCCATGCGCCCGTCAGGCGGGGTTTTGACGCTTTCCACGAGAGACGCCGGCGCCTGGGTCCGTGCCACCGTGGGCGACACGGGCCGCGGAATCCCTCCTGGCGATCTGGCACGCATTTTCGATCCCTTTTTTACGACCAAGCCCCCCGGCGAAGGCACCGGCCTCGGCCTTCCAATCAGCCGGTGGATAGCGGAAAAACAGGGCGGCAAGATAGAGGTGGAGTGCCTTTTGGGCCAGGGCACCGCGTTCCACGTTTTTGCCCCCAAGGCCGTTGCGGATTGCGGAGGTGAAGGATGGAGGAGTCATGACAAGGCTGATCCGCCTGCTCATCGTTGATGACGAGGAGCGTTTCGTGGAAACCCTTTCCAAAAGGTTTGCCGCCAGGGGCTTTTATGTCGAGGGCGCCAACAGCGGCCCTGATGCCCTGGCCATTCTCAACCAGAAGCCTTTCGACGTCGTGCTTTTGGATCTGAGAATGCCCGGGATGGACGGGCTTCAGACGCTTAGAGAGATTCGCTCGGCGCAGCCTCTGTTGCAGACCGTCATGCTCAGCGGGAACGCATCCATCAACGCCGCCGTGGAGGGGATGCGCCTCGGCGCGTCGGATTACCTTTTGAAACCGGCGGACATCGAGGAGGTAATCGCGAAAGTAGAAGAGGCGTTTGAAAAGAAACGCTTAAAAGAGAAGGATTTGTCTGGCCGAAATGAAGCGTAGAAGCCGGTTCGGGCGCGCGGCCGCGCCCTATTTACGGATAGGCCATAAGGACGGACCATGAAGTTGAGCGGTTTTATCCGCAAGGTTTTCGGCCTCGGGCAGTGGCGCCCGGTGGAAGCCCGCCTTAATCCTCAGGCGGCGCTGCACTTGCGGTACCTCAATTTCAAAGAACTTACAACCTCCAACGACGAGATACTGGAGGTCGTCGCCGGCCTGGAACGAAGACTGGACTCCGACTCGCTCTTTGGGATGGGCTACGTCCGGTCCAGGTGCGTTACGGCGGCGACGCACGCCTACCGGATGGTCCAGAACCTGAACGCCATTTCCAGCCGCCGCTATCCAGAGCTTCTGCTGGTTTTCGGAGACGTTCAACGCGCGATGGAGAGGGCTCTCGACCGCGGACGCGCGCGAAGCGAGGGGCCGCTCACCTATTCATTAAGAGCCGTGGACCTCTCCCTTGCCGAAAACGTTGGAGGCAAAAGCGCCAACCTCGGGGAACTGAAGAACGGAGCCAAGCTGCCCGTACCGGAAGGCTTCGCCATTTCCACCAGCGCTTACCATAGCTTCCTGGAAGCCAACCAGTTGGGCGACGAGATTCGCGTCCGCCTTTTGAGCCTTGATATTGACGACCTCGAGAACCTCGACCACACGAGCGGCTCCATCCGGCGCCTCATCAGGAAAACGCCGCTTCCCGAAACGCTCGAGGCGGCCATACAGGGGGCCTACCAGGAACTTTGCGCTTCGCTTGGCCATTCTCCCAGAGTCGCTCTGCGGTCAAGCGCCATCGGCGAGGACGGCCATCTCTCTTTCGCTGGACAGTACGTGAGCCTGTTGAACGTTATTCCCTCCAAAATCATTGACGCCTACCGCGAAGTCATTGCCGGGCTATACACTCCTCAGGCGATCTACTACCGCGCCATCAACGGTATACCAAACGAGGATATTCCAATGGGCGTCGCCTGTTTGGCGATGGTAGAGGCTTCCGCCAGCGGAGTCGCCTGTTCGCTCGACCCCAATCATCCCGCTTCGGGGAACATGGTTATAAACGGCGCCTGGGGCTTGGGCGTAGCCACGGTGGGGGGGTCGGTGAGCCCGGACACCTGGGATGTCGCAAAAGGGCCGGAGCCTTCAATCAAACGAGCCTCCCTCGGGGCCAAGGAGACCTGCATGGAACCTCTTCAGGAGGGCGGCATAGCCCCGCGGCCCCTTCCTGAAAACCTCCAAACGGCTTTCTGCCTTACTTCTGGCCAGGTGAAAGACCTGGCGCTTCTGATAATGGCGGTTAGAGCGCACTATGACGCGGAACAGGAAGTGGAGTGGGCGCTCGATTCAAGCGGCCGCTTCTTTCTGATGCAGAGCCGTCCGCTGCATTTTTCCGTGAAGGCCGAGAGCGGCAACGAGCCGGCTCTCGAAGCCGATGGCCACCCTCTCGTGCTGCGGGGCGCCTCCGCGGCAACCGGTTGCAGGTGCGGGCCGGTATTTATCTCCATGCGCCCTGACGACATAGGCGGTTTTCCGGAGGGCGCCGTTCTCGTTGCGCGCCACTCCTCGCCCGAATACGTCAAAGTAATGAACCGCGCCGCCGCGATAGTCACGGACGTAGGCGCCATTGCGGGACACATGGCCTCCTTGGCCCGCGAGTTCGCCATTCCGGCCGTTTTTGACGCGAAAGAGGCCACAACGATACTGGCCGACGGAGAGATCGTAACCGTTGACGGCACAAGAGGGGCCGTCTACCGCGGGCGAGCTGAAAGCCTGCTTGACGACCCCGGCCAAAGGCGCCCGCGCAAGATGACGGGCACCCCTGTCTACAAGGTCCTTCAGGAAGTGGCAAGTTTCATCGTTCCGCTGAACCTGACGGACCCGCGATCGCCGGATTTTTTTCCGCGCGGATGCAAAACGATTCACGACATAGCGCGCTTCGCGCACGAACGCGCCTTCGAGGAGATGTTCCGCCTCAGCGACCGCGTCTCCAAGAACGCTTACCAGGCGATGGTTTTGGAGGCGCGCCTGCCGTTCGAGCTTTGTCTGATTGACCTGGGCGGAGGACTTTCGCGTCCTTTTGGATCCGGCCGCGTGAAGCCCTCCGAAGTGATTTCGCGTCCAACGGCGGCGTTGTTAAAGGGCATGTCGGACGCCAAGCTTCGCTGGTGGGAGCCGAAACCGGTCAGCGTGCGCGGGCTTGTATCCGTCGCAACCGAATCGCTCCTTGGCCCCGGTGACGAGTTCGGCCAGCGGAGGCTTGGGGACCGCAGCTACGCCATAATCGCCGATGCTTATTGCAATTTCAACTCCCGCATCGGCTACCACTTCACGGCGGTGGACGCCTACTGCTGCGATACGGCCAGCCGAAACTATATAAGCTTCCGGTTCAAGGGGGGCGCCGCGGACGAATTCCGCAGAGCCAACCGCTGTCTGCTCATTGAAAAAATACTCCACCGTCTCGACTTTCAGGTGGAACGCCAGGGAGATCTGGTAAACGCGAGGTTCAGGAAGTTTCCGCCCGAGGCGCTTTTGAAACGGCTGGAGGAGTTGGGGCGGCTGGTTGTCGCCACGCGGCAGCTCGACATGCGGATGGGAGCAAGCGCGGCAATAGAATGGTACGTGGAGGCATTTTTCAAAGGCAACTATCTGTTTGATCCTGGCGCGGCCGAGGAAAACGGCTCCAAAGGGGCGCCGCCATGACCGCTGGCGGCTTTCTGGACTCTTTGAGAAGGCGCATCCATGGCCGCCATGGGGATGCCAGTGGCATGGATGGATTGCAGGCGAAGTATAACGCCTTCAGCCAGCTGGTGGAGGCTAACACCAGTGCGCTGGAGACCGTCTCCGACTTGCAGGCCAAAGTTTCAGGCGACTACGTCTTTGACCGTGTCTATCTCGAAAGCGCAACACGCAAGGCACTGGCTCTTGGGGGCGAAGTGGCTGGCTTGCTTCAGGAGGTCTCAGGCGGGCGTTACGCCGCGCTGAAGAAAGCGCACTCAAGGTTGGCTGAAGAGGTTGGGGCGGCGCTGAAAGCTTCACCGGCAAAGCCTTCGGGGCCTCTGGTGATTGGCCTTGATATGGCGCCAAAATATGCGGAGGAGCTATGCGGCGCCAAAGTTGGCCACTTGGCGAAGATTCTCGTGGGAGCGGCCCTTCCGGTGCCGGATGGTTTCTGCGTCACGAGCGCCGCCTGCTTTACCTTCCTTGAACAGGGCGGGTTGCTTGAAGCCGCCTCGGATATCGTGGAGGGGCTTTCCGTCGTTGACGGGCCGGCTTTGCGTCTGGCCAGCGCGAAGCTCAGAGAGCGCATTCTGTCCACGCCGTGGCCAAAGGACATGGCTCAAGCGATTCTACTTGCCTTCGGCCAGCTTGAAGAGCGGCTCGGTGGAAACCTTTTGGTTTCCGTGCGCTCCAGCGCCGCGGGCGAGGATGGCGCATTCAGCTTCGCTGGACAGTTCGGAACGCTCCTGAACATAGGGCGCGACGGTCTCTTGAACGCATGCTCCGAAGTGGTGGCCAGCCAGTTCTCCCCGCGGGCACTCGTCTACTACAAGTCCAAGGGCGTGGCGGAGGGCATCCTGCCGATGGCCATAGGCGTAATCAGCATGGTGGACGCAAGGGCCAGCGGCGTTCTTTACACCAGGGACCCGAAGGACCCTCAAAGCGGCGCGATGACTGTAGCCGCTCAGTGGGGCCTTGGCACGCTTACCGTAGACGGCTCTGGAACGCCCGATCTTTTTTCCGTCAGCCGTAATGAGGGAACCGTCCTTGAAGCGCGCGTGGCGCGCAAGGAGCGAATGGTCCTGTGCAGGGAGGGGGTGGGGCTGACGGAAGTCTCCGTTCCCGGATGGATGCAAACAAGCCCCTCGCTCACCAACGGCGAGCTGGCTTCGCTCGCTACGTACGGCAACCGGCTGGAAGCCTTCTTCGATGGGCCGCAAGACGTGGAGTGGGCGCTTGATTCGAGAGGCGTCCTGTACGTTTTACAGTCGCGTCCTTTGAGGTTAAAGGTTCTGGAAACCCCGGTTCTGGATCCAGCCGCCTTGAGGCGCGGGCTGGCGCCTCTCGTCAGGGAAGGCGTCATAGCAAGCCGCGGCTGCGCGGCCGGCCAAGTCTTTCTCCTTGAAAGCGAAGCGCGGCTGCCGGAGGTTCCGGCGGGCGCGATATTGGTCGCGAAGACGGCCTCGCCCCGCCTCGCCGAAGCGGTGGGCCGTGTGGCGGGCATTATCTGCGACACGGGTTCCTCGGCCAGCCACCTGGGCACCGTCGCCCGGGAGTTCAATATCCCAGCTCTCTTTGATACACGGGCCGCGACACAACTTCTGCGCCACGGTTCCACGGTGACGCTTGACGCTGAAATGGGCCACGTCTATTCAGGGACGCTGCCGGAGATCGTGGCGGCGGCCTCGCAACGAAAGGCGAAAGACGGCGCGGCGGAGCCGCCGCTCCTTCGGCGCGCGAGGGCGGCCGTGTCCCTGCTGGCGCCTCTCAATTTGACCGATCCGCAAAGCCCCGCTTTCAAACCCTCCAAGTGCCGGTCGCTTAACGACATTTTACGGTTCGCCCACGAAAAGGCCGTGGAGGAAATATTTCTCGCTGGAAGCCGCTTCAGCCGGTCCGGCGGGAGCACCCGCCGCCTTGCCTCTTCACTGCCCCTGGACTTTCGCTTCATTGACTTGGGAGGAGGGCTCGCGCCTCCGAAAAAGAAGCGTTGCGTCACGCCGGAAGAGTTCCTCTGCCGGCCTCTGCTTTCGCTTTGGCGAGGGATTGCCGAAGTTCCATGGCCGTCCGGCGCCGCCGCCAGCGCGGGACAGGCGGCGTCTCTGATGATGACAGCCCTTACTGACACGAGGGGGGACGCTTGGGCGCCAAGCCCCAACTATGCTATTGTCTCCTCTGACGCGCTGAACCTCAGCTTCAGGCTTGGCTACCATTTCTCCCGCGTGGACGCGCGCATGAGCGAAAACAAAGATAAGAACTACGCCAGTTTCCTCTTTCAGGGAGGCGCCGCGAACGCATCCGGAAAGGCGAGGCGCGTGGCATTGATCGCCAAGGTTTTGGAAAGAAGCGGCTTTCACGTGACGGCGAAAGGTGACGCCCTCTTCGCCCGAACCGAGCGGGACGGGGAAGAAGAGATTGAGGAGAAGCTGAAGGTTCTGGGCAGATTGCTGGCCGCGACGCGGCAGGCCGACACGCTGCTTGGCGATGACGCCTCCGTCGAGGCGGCCCTTGCGGCCTACCTCGCCGGAGATTTAACGCTTGGATTCGGCAACTCGAAGGAGCTTTAATGCCCGCCGGCCTTGCCAAGACCAGAAAAATAGTGCCCCTCGCGGGAATGGCGGCCACGACCCTCTTGCTTATCGCGGCCTTCGTGCTGGGCCTCGTCTCCTTCGGCAAGATGCGCCAGGTGGTTACGGAGGAGTTCAACCAGCAACAACTCGTCCTGGCGAAAAACCTCTCGGCCCTGATACACCAGGACTTGGATTTTCTTCGCCGGGAGCTCATGGTCTTGAACAGCTCGCCATCCATCCAATACTCGGAATCGCCATCCTGGCGAAGCCGGATTAAGGTGACGATCGGCTCCATCCAGGGCGAAGAGCTTCTTGAAGTCTGGCGCTGGGAGCCGCTGGATAATAATGTGCTCGTCATGGACAGGAACGGCAGCGTGCGCGGCGAGGCATGGCCGTTCGCGAAGGACAAATTGGCGGCCTGGGCGAAGGACGAATCGCACCGCAACAAGATCATGCTGGTTGCCGTTCCAGACTCTATTGGCGCGCGTTACAAAGGGAAGGCGCTGCTGTTGATGGTGGTCCCAAACTACCAGGTGTCTCCCGATGAAGCGCACGCCTTCCCTTCCGGCCGTTTCTCCGGCGCGCTGGCCTTTCTTCTGGACGCCTCAGCCGTGGCGTCGCGCTTCGTTGACGATGCGCGTTCGGGCGGCACCGGCTACGCGTGGGTGATTGACGGCCAGGGGACATTTCTGGCCCATCCAAAGCGCGAGTTCATCGGGCGCAACGCCTTCACGGCGCGGCGAGAGGAGTATCCCTCCCTGGGTTTCGAGCGGATCAATGAAATCATGCGCGACCAAATGCTGAAAGGGCGAGAGGGAACTGGCGAGTACGTTTCGGGCTGGCACCGGGATGTAGCGGGGCCGGTCGAGAAGCTGATCGCCTATTCGCCGGTGGAGGTTGACAACGGCCCGCCGGGCCTCTTCTGGTCCGTTGCCGTCGTCGCGCCTACAAGCGAGGTGCAAGGCCTGGTGCGCGCTCTCTTCATGCGCCAATTCTTCATTCAGGCGGCAATATTTTTGGCCATCGTGGCGGGCGCATTTTCGGTCGTGCGCCTCGAGCGCTACTGGTCGCGCTTGCAGAAGCAGAAGGAGCGGGAGATAAATCTCTCCAGCCGCCTGGCCGCACTTGGAACGCTTGCCGCCGGAGTGGCTCACGAGATCAACAATCCCGTGGCGATCATACTTGGCTTCACGGACCTGCTTTTGGAAAAGTTCCCGGAAGGGGCCGAGGGACACGACCAGCTCAAGATCATCGAGCGTCAGGGGTTGGCGTGCAAGAAGATCGTGGAGAACCTGGGCCGCTTCGCGCGCATTCCAGAGCAGCGCGACGAAACCAGCGACGTGAACGAGGAGGTCCGCCGCGTGGTGGCCATGGTCAACAACACTCTTCTCACGGAGAAGATCGTTTGCAAGACCGAGCTGGAAGACGGGTTGCCGAAGGCCATGGGCGATCCGCAGGGGCTCGGACAGGTCCTTCTCAATCTCATCACGAACGCGCGGGCGGCGATGAAAAGCGGAGGCGCGCTTACCATAGGAACCCGTCTTGATGGCGCCTTCGTGGAACTGCGGGTGAGCGACACCGGAAGCGGGATACGCAAACGCGACCTGGCCCACATTTTCGACCCCTTCTTTACGACGAAGGCCCCGGGAGAGGGCACCGGGCTTGGTCTTTCGATCAGCCACGGCATCATCGAAAGGGCGGGAGGCACCATGGCGGTCCAAAGCCGCCACGAGGAGGCGGCGGCGGGCGAATCCAGCGGAACGACATTCGCGGTAAGGCTTCCGGTGGCGGACACAATACGCCGGGATGGCCAATCAAAAGGAGAATTACAATGAGCGCTAAACTCTTGGTCCTTGACGACGAAGTGGACATGCTAAGCCTGCTTGAGGCGATCATAACCGGGCGGACCGGCCACGAGGTCGTCGCTTCCAATAACCCGCTCGAGCTGGAGGATCTGATGGAAGCCAACAATTTCGACCTTGTCATAACCGATCTCAAGATGCTTGGCAGAGACGGGCTTGAGGTGATGGAAAAGGTCCGCCAAAAGGACGATACCATCCCCGTGGTGATCATCACCGCTTACGGCAGCCTCGAATCCGCGCAGGAAGCGGTCCGAAAGGGCGCTTACGACTACATCGCCAAGCCGTTCAGGAAAGAACAGGTGCTGTTAGCCGTCGAGAGGGCGCTTGAATGGCGGCGCATCACGCTGGAGAACCGGCGGCTCAAAAGCGAAAAGGGGCGGACTTGACCTTATGGCCCTGCCAACTTGTGAACTTGTCTCCTGATGAAGGAACCCTTCCATGAAGATGGCTTCGTTTCCGAGGCTTGTGGTGGCTGGTCTCTCGGGAGATTCCGGTAAAACGGTTCTCGGCCTTGGTATGCTCCTGCTGGCGCGCGAGCGCGGCATGGCCGTAGCGGCCTTCAAGAAGGGGCCCGATTACATTGACGCCGCGTGGCTGCGCTGGGCATCAGGAAACAAGGCGCGAAACCTGGATACCTATCTCATGGGCTTCGACAAGGCCCAAGCCTCATTCGCCCGCCACGCGCTTCAAGACGGGCTCAACGTCATCGAAGGGAACCGCGGACTTTACGACGGCTTCGACGCCAAAGGGACCCACAGCACGGCGGAGCTTGCGAAGGCATTGGGCGCGCCGGTTCTCTTGGTGATCAACGCCACCAAGGTTACCAGGACGGTAGCCGCCATGGTTCTTGGCTGCCAGCGATTCGATTCTGGCGTGGCTTTTGCGGGGGTTGTCCTGAATCAGGTGAGCGGGAAACGCCACGAGCGGGTCATCAGGGAGGCGATTGAGGCGTCGTGCGGCTTGAAGGTCCTGGGGGCGCTGCCGCGCGGGGCCGGAAATGTTCTGCTGCCCTGGCGGCATTTAGGGCTCGTGACGCCGGAGGAGCATCCGCATCTGGCCGATCTATCATCTTCGGTGCTGGCTCTTTGCCGAGATCATCTTGATTGGGGGGCCATCCTCGCCGCGTCCGAAAAGGCCGCCCCGATTGAGGTTCTGGCTGAACCGAAGCCCCGGGCGCATTCGGCGGAGCGAGTCAGGATAGGGGTCGTGATGGATTCGGCCTTTACCTTTTACTATCCGGAGAACATCGAAGCGCTTGAGGATGGCGGGGCTGAAATCGTGCCGGTTTCGCCATTGCGTGACGTGATTTTTCCCATGGGCATTCAAGCCCTTTACGCCGGAGGCGGGTTCCCCGAGACGCACGCTCACGCGCTTTCGGCAAACAGTGCGTGGCTCAATGGCCTGCGCGTGGCCTGCGAGAATGGCCTTCCGGTCTACGCCGAGTGCGGCGGGCTGATGCTTCTTTCAAAAGCGATCCATTGGGAAGGCCGCCGGTATCCTATGGCCGGGGCGCTGCCGGTGGAGGTGGCGGTCCATCCCTCGCCCCAGGGCCACGGTTACGCCGAGTTGAAGGTTGACCGCGAGAATCCTTTCTTCCCCGCCGGCTCGCGGATAATGGGCCACGAGTTTCACTACTCGGCCCTCGCGCCTTCAGAAACTCCCGTCGCCACGGCATGCCGCGTCGTCAGAGGTACCGGTGTTGGAGAGGGCCGTGACGCGATAATCGCCAACAACGTCTGGGCCTCATACACCCACGTTCACGCCGCGGGAACACCCGAATGGAGCCGCGGCCTGCTCTCCGCCGCCCGCGCTGCGCCAAAGCGATAGATACATCACGCGCCGGGCAGGGTGAGCCTCACCTCCGCGCCTTTTTCCCCGACCGGCCTGGCCGCCATCTGGCCGTGGACGAGGGAAGCGAGGTAGCGCGCGGCTGCAAACCCCAGCCGGTACTGGACGTGTTCGGTGTTTCCAGGCTCGGGCTGCGGCAGAGCGAAGAAAATGGTCAAGAGGCGCTGGACCGGAGGGCGTTCCTCGTGCTGCTCCGGCATGGCCACCATGAGGTGCGCCTTGCTGCCGCCGGTCTCTCCGCTAAAGGCAACCTCGCCCCCCTCCGCGCATAGAAATATGGCGTTGCGGACGATGTATTCCAGCAGCGGCTCCAGCACCACTTGAGAAACGCTGGTGAGGACCTCCTTTTCAACCGCGCCCGTGATGCGCACCTTGCGCTGCCTTGCCTCCTTGACCAGCCTGTCCTGAACCCTCGCTAGGACCGCGTTCAACGGATATGGAGGAACCGGCGCAAGGTCAAGGTTGCGCAAAAAACGCGAGAAGTCGAGGAGAAGTTCAAGCATCTCGGCCAATTGGGCGGTGTTTCTGTGAATCGCCCTCAACGGCCGCTCCTGTTCGGGATTCATCGAGCCGTAGCGGCCGCGGAGCAACAACTCGCAAAAGCCGAGAACGACGCCGGGGGGGGTTTTGAGGTCGTGGCCCAGGGCCGAGAGCAGGTCCTCCTGCACGTGCGAGCGGGCGTGAAGCCACTCATTGGCAACCCGGAGCTTCTCCACGAGCTGCTTCTGCTGCCTGGCTTGCTCCATTTGGTCGCTCACGTCGCGAAAGACGCCTTCGTACCCCAAAGGCTCGCCATTGGGCCCGGCAAGGCGCCTCAAGCTCCACTCGGCGTAGAAAACAAAACCGTCCCTGCGGCGGGTTGGCGAAACGAACGAAGAGACGACCCCCTCCGCGTCGGCCTGACGCCTCAGTTTCTCGCGGTACTCGGCGCTGACGTTGGTGTCAAGCGTGGTGACGCGGCCTATCATCTCCGAGGGCGTATACCCCAGCATCGCGGCGCCGCATTTGTTTATCTCAACGAACCCGCCCGCGTTGTCGCTGCGGTAATATCCGATGCCCAGCCCTTCCAGCGTTTCCAGCGACTGCGGGTCGGGCTTTTTCACCGTCCGTCTGTTTGGCACAACCGCCTCCATTTTAAGTATACCAAAAACGGTTCATAGCGCAAAAGACAAGGAAGTTCCATGAATCCGCGATGGCGGATTGGGAGCTTTCCCGGGAAGCGCGCGGGGAGCACAGCGAGAACCGGATCGAGGAGCGGAAGCGTGACTTTGCCGTGGAGCCTGTCTGCCGCCTGCCTGGCCGCCAGGCAGGCCAGGCGGGCGGATGCCGTGCGGGCAGTTTGAGGCGAACGCCTCCTTCTTCGCCACCGGCGTGCTGGCCTGCAACCTGTTCAAGCTGCTTGATCGGCGTGCGCTCCCCGGCGGCTACAGAAGAGCCCGCTCGGGCACCGTCCGCCACCGCCTCTATCGCGTGGCCGGCAGAGCCGCGCGAACGGGACGACCGCTGGTGCTATACAGAGCGTCATAAATATACGACGTCACGAGGATGTGTGACGCTCTGTATAACAGCCTCTCTTTCCCCCCAACCCTTCACTCTTCACCCTCCGCTCCTTTGAGACACTCCTCCACTTCCTGCGGGAAGGTCTTGACCTTGATCGGTTTGGCGATGTAGCCGTTGAAGCCGGCGGCGAGAAAGCGCTCGCGGTCTCCGCGCATTGCGTGGGCGGTAAGGGCAATGACGGGAAGCTTGGCGAAGCCGGGCCGCAGGCGAAGTTCGGCGAGAAGCGTGACGCCATCGCATCCGGGAAGCTGCACGTCCAGCAAAATAAGGTCGGGGGGCGGCCCCTTCAGCGCATCGAGCGCCTCCTGCGCGTTCATGGCGGTCAAGGTTTTCCAGCCGGCGTGCTCCAGCACGTAAACGGTGAGGTCGAGGTTGGCTTTGTTGTCCTCCACTATGAGAACCGTCTTGGGCTGGCCGCTCATCATGTTCTCCTCGTATTGCGCTTCAGCGCTCCCTGGATCATTTCAACTAGCGCGGCCGGAGTGACCGTTCCCTTGCGGGCCACCGCGGTCACTTTCCCAAGGAGCTTCTGGTGGTCATTGAGGTTGATCTCTTTGGCGGTCAGCACGAGTATCGGGACCGACTCGCCGCCCGGCGCCGCGCGCAGCCGCGTCGCGGCCTCGAAGCCGTCCATGCCTTCCATCATCAGATCGAGGATCACGAGGTCGTAGGGGGCTTGCGCGGCCTTGGCCACGCCCTCCGCGCCCGTGAGCGCGTGGTCGAGGACCCAGCCGCGGGGGGCGAGCATCGCCTCCAACAGGTCGTGGAACTTGGGATCGTCGTCCACCACCAAAAGGCGCGCGGGTTGTGGCCCGCCTCCGGGCAATAGCTGCATGAGGCGCTGAACCAGCGCGGCGCTCTCGATCGGTTTCAGGAAATAGTCGTCGGCGCCGAGAGCCAGTCCCAGCTCCTTATTATCCAGCATTGAGACTATCACGACCGGCAAGGACCTGGCCCCGGCGCCCTCCTTGAGCTGTTGGAGCACCTTGAAACCGTCCATGTCGGGAAGAATCAGGTCCAGCGTTACCGCGCTCGGCTTGTCATCGAGGACGAGCTTGAGGGCTTCCGCTCCGGTTCGCGCGCGAACCGGAACGAGGCCGGCCCTGGTCAGCGCGCGAGCGATCACTTCGTAGGCGGTAGGATCATCTTCAACGACGAGGATTCGCGTCCCCCGGCCAGCCGGCTCTCCGATGGTCTCTGTAGAAGCACCTATGGCCTGGCCCGAGAAGGCCAGCGGGACAACCACCGTGAAGGTGCTTCCCTTGCCGGGGGCGCTCTCCAGCGAAACGGTGCCCCCGTGAAGTTCCACGAAACGCTTTACCAGAGCGAGCCCCAGTCCGGTTCCGCCGTACGGGCGGCTCGACGAATCGTCAACTTGGCGGAACTCCTCGAAGACGGCGCCGTGAAAGCGCGGGTCTATCCCCACGCCCTGGTCCTCAACGGAGAGGCTTACGCTTTCACGCCTCAAAGTGCTTTCGGCGGCGCCGAGCGCACGCGCCGTGACGCGCACCGTGGAGCCGTCCGGGGAAAACTTGACGGCGTTGGAGAGCAGGTTGTAGAGAATCTGCTTCACCCTCACGGGGTCGGCCGACAGGTCGGGAAGGTCCTGGGGAATGTCGGCTTTCACCGCGATCCGGCGCTTGTCGGTGATTCCTTTCATCACCGTCGCGACGCCGGCGACTATTTCGGAGAGGCGGACCTGTTCCGGGACGAGTTCCATCTTGTCGGCTTCGATCTTGGAGAGGTCGAGGATATCGTTGATTACCCCCAAGAGGTGCTCCCCCGAAGTGTGGATGTGTTCAAGGAAACCGAGGTCTCTCTCCCCGAGCCGCCCTTCAAGGCGCTGCTCCAGCACCTCGGAAAAACCGATGATGGAAGTGAGCGGCGTGCGAAGCTCGTGGCTCATGTTCGCCAGGAACTGGCTCTTGAGGCGGTCCGCCTGGCGCACCTGCAAGTTCGCTTCGGTCAGGTCGCGCGTCCGCTGGTCCAGCGCTTCGGTCAGCCTCGTCAGCTCGGCCACTTTGCGGCTCTCGTTCTCCTTGAGTTGCTTGATAAGGATCCGTTTCTTTTGCGAGTCCACCGTCCCCCAAAGAAAGAACGCGGGGGCGCAAAAAAGCGAAATGGCGACCGTGAGGTAGTGAAAAAAGTCGGCGTCGGGGAAATGGACCTGCCCCATGACCGTCAAGACCGCCATGTAGGCCGTCAGGTTAAGGAGGGCCATGATGACCGCCCACTCGAAACCGCCCGCCACGGCGGCACCGCCCATGCTCGCGACGTACCATGGAAACCATGGACTGTGCGCTCCGCCGGTCATGTAAACGGCCAACGTGACCAGGGCGGCGTCCAGCAAGAACCAGACGGGATCGAGGGCCAAACGCCACCATCTCGCGTAAACCGCGCGCAGGGCGTAAGCCGAACCTATGGCAATGGCCCAAACGCCGATGATCACCGAATAGTTGACGTGAAAGGCGCCGATAAGCTTGAAGAGGAGGGCGACCCCGGAGGCAAAGGTGTAGAAGATTATTCTATTGCGCTGAACGGCCAGCTTGAAGCGCTGCAGGGGTTCGCGGCCACCGGCTCCCGAAGGACCATGGCCGGGGCCATGTCCCATTTCCTGCATGGCCTTCCCTCCCTATCGCGGCGGGGCCGTAAAGCGCTCGTTCCTCTAGCCGGGCGTTTTCGTCTCGCGCGCTTCGCGGACGCATCGCGCCCATGGCTTTACGCTTTGAATCTATGCTTCGCCGTTCGCCTTGTCAATAGGCGAAACGGAGTTGACCAGCCCCGCTCGCGCCGCTATACTTCGCTTATGGCGAAGAAATCAAAATGGCTGATCTTTGGAGGGCTTCTGGTGGCGGCGGTGATCGCGTTGCGCTTTGTCGTTTTCAGGCCCAAACCGGTTCTCGTGACGGTGGCGGCGGTGGGCAGGGGCGCCGTCGAAGATGTGGTGACAAACACCCGCGCCGGCACGATCAAGGCGCACCTCAGGACCCGCCTCTCTCCGCAGACAGGAGGCCGCGTCACGAAGCTTCCATACAAGAAGGGCCAGCTCGTCCCCAAGGACGCGCTGCTGCTGCAACTGGACGATGCCATCCAGCGGGCGCAGTTGGACGATGCGCGCCGGAACGTCGAGAGAAGTCAGGCCGAGGTGGAGCGCCTCGCGCTGGCGGCAAAACTCGCCGAGAGCGACTGGAAACGTTCCCGAAAACTGGCGCAGGACGGGATCATCAGCGCCCAGGACCGCGACACGCTCAAGAGCCGGGAGGAGCAGGCCCAGGCCGCGCTGAAGTCGGCTCGCGCCGCACGGAACCAGGCGTCGGCGGAAAAGAACCTCGCCATAGCCCAGGAGGCGCTGACGCAGATCCGCGCTCCCTTCGGCGGCATCCTCGCCGACTGCACGACCGAAGTGGGCGAGTTCATCACGCCGGCCCCGCCAGGGGTGCCGATTCCTCCGATCATGGACCTGCTGGACCAATCTTCCATCTACGTCTCCGCGCCCATTGACGAAGTGGATTCCGAACAGATCCGTTCTGGGCAAGCGGTTCGCGTCACGGTTGATTCCCGCCCCGGTGATTCCTTCGCCGGAAAGGTGACGCGCGTCGCGCCCTACGTCAACGACCTGGTTGGACAGAACCGGACCGTGGAGGTGGAGGTCGGGTTCGACGACCCGGCGAAGGCCGGCGGGCTCCTGCCTGGCACCTCGGCCAACGTGGAGATCATACTTTCGAGGCGCGCCGACGTGGTGCGCGTTCCGACCGACGCGGTGGCGGAGGGAGAAAAAGTGCTGGTCCTGGAGGCGGGACGGCTCTCGGAAAGGGCCATCCAGACGGGGCTGCACAACTGGCAATTCACTGAAGTGACTGGCGGCTTGAAGGCCGGCGATTTCGTGGTCACGGCGCGGGACATCCCGGAGATCAAGCCCGGCGCGCGCGCCGAAGCCGGCGCGAAACCGTGATCCGCCTGGATGGAATCACCCGCGATTTCGCGGTCGGCGACAGCGTCGTCCACGCGCTGAAGTCGGTGGCCATGGACATAGGCGCGGGCGAACACGTTTCGCTCGTTGGGCCGTCTGGGTCAGGAAAGTCAACGCTTCTCCACATCCTCGGCTGTCTCGACCATCCGACCGGGGGAAACTATCTCTTTGACGGAAGGGACGTCGGCGCGATGTCCGAGAACGGGCGGGCGCGCCTGCGGCAGATGGAGATTGGCTTCGTTTTCCAATTCTTCCACCTGCTTCCGCGCCTGACGGCGCAGGCCAATGTGGAACTGCCGATGTTCCTGGCGGGCGCGGAACCCGGCGAGCGCCACGCGAGGGCGCGCGAAGTGCTCGAGAAGATCGGATTGGGCAAGCGCCTCTCCCACAAGCCGGAACAACTCTCGGGAGGCGAGCGCCAGCGCGTAGCCATCGCTCGCGCCGTGGTCATGGGGCCAAAGGTTCTTCTGGCGGACGAACCAACCGGCAATCTCGACCGGGCGTCGGCGGAAGGGATCATGTCCCTACTGGAAAGCCTCAGCCGCGAAGGGCTGACTCTCGTCGTCGTCACGCACGATCCCGGCATCGCCGCGCGCGGGAGGCGCATCCTGCGAATGGACGACGGGGCATTGAGCGAGGAGGCGCCATGAGGCCCCTGGACATCGCGGCTTACGGCCTCGGGGCGTGGCGCGGTCACAGGCTCAGAACAGCGCTGACGCTTGGAAGCGTAGCCATAGGGATCGCCGCTGTCGTGTCGCTGACCGGAATGGGGGAGGGCGCCCGCTTATACGTCCAGCAGGAGTTCATGTCACAAACCTCGTGATAGTGATCCCGGGCAAGGTGGAGACGACGGGAGGACTGCCGTTCGGCGGCGTCACGCACGACCTGACGCTTGAGGACTTCGACGCCATGGTGAAGCGGATCCCGCAGGTGAGTAAAGCCACGCCGCTCGTTGTCGGGTCGGACACGCTTCAGTCGGAGGAGCGTTCACGCGGCGCCTCGATCCTCGGCACTACGGCGGAGTTTTACGACGTACGCAACCTGAACATGGCCTCCGGGCGATTTCTCGCCGAGGCGCCGGGCCGCGGAGGGCGACAGGAGATGGTCCTAGGGGCGACGATGGCGCGTGAACTTTTTCCCGCGGGCGGGGCGCTGGGCTCGATCGTGCGAATGGGCGCTTACCGCTTCAGGGTGGCCGGAGTGCTCGCCGCGACCGGCCAGAACCTTGGTGTCAACATTGACGAGGTGGCCATCATGCCGGTGCAGACCGCAATGCGGATATGGGACAAGCACTCTCTTTTCAGAGTCCTCGCCAGGGCCAGATCCAACGAGGCCATGTCGGAGACGAAGCGGGCGATTCTAGCCCTCATGAAAGAGCGCCACAGGGCCGAGGACGTGACGGTTTTCACACAGGACAGCGTCTCTTCGGCCTTTTCGGCGATCTTCCAGGCACTCACGCTCGCGCTGGTGGGAATCGCCTCCATCTCTCTCGCGGTGGCCGGCGTCGGGATAATGAACGTGATGCTCGTTTCGGTCACGGAGCGGCGCGCCGAAATAGGGCTGCTAAAGGCACTTGGGGCAACGCGCGCCCAGGTGCTGCGGATTTTTCTGGCCGAGACGATCCTGCTGGCCTTCACGGGCGGCGCCGCGGGCCTCGCCCTGGGCCTCTTTGCAGTGCGCCTCCTGCGTGGCATCTACCCCACATTTCCCGCCGCCCCCCCTCTCTGGGCCATTTTCGCGGCGCTGGGCCTCTCCGCCGCCGTGGGCATCCTGTTCGGCCTATGGCCCGCGTATCGCGCCACGCGCCTCGATCCGGTGGCGTGTCTCATGAGGAGATGAGGCGGTGAGAAAAGCGGACGCCGTGCGCTTTGTCTTCGACGCCCTTGCCTACCATAAGGGAAGGACCGCGCTCTCCGCGTTAGGCGTCGCGATGGGCGTCTTCGCGGTGATCATGCTGACATCTCTCGGCGAGGGCACGCGCCAGTACATCGTCTCGCAATTCACGCAGTTCGGCACCAACCTCATCGGGATCAATCCTGGCAAAACCAAGACCATGGGGATCCCCGGCGTCTTCAGCGGAACTACGCACAAACTGACCGTGGACGACGCCGAGGCGCTGCGAAGGTTGGCCGGCGTCGAGGCGGTCGTCCCGGTCTCCTTCGGACAGGCGCGTGTCAGTTACGGAAAACAGGGGCGGTCCGTCTACATTTACGGCGTGAACAGCGAACTTCCGCGCGTCTGGCGCTTCGAGGTCGCCCAGGGCTCATTCATCCCGGAGATGGACCCGCACCGCGGCGCCCCAGCCGCCGTCATCGGCCCTAAGCTGGCCGGGGAGATCTTCGGCAGCGAGCCGCCTTTAGGTAAACGGATCAGTATCGGTGACCGGCGGTTCCTCGTCGTCGGGATCCTTGCCGCCAAGGGCCGGCTGCTCGGATTTGACGTGGATGACACGGCCTACATCCCAGTCGCATCGGCCTTCGAGCTTTTCAACCAGGACGAGCTCCAGGAGATTGACGTGCTGGCTTCGAAGAGCGAGGGGGTGGACGCCGTCGTGGCCAAGGTGCGGCGCCAACTTGTGGCGCGCCACGACAATGACGAGGACTTCACGATCACGACGCAGAACGACATGCTCGTCTCGTTCGGCAAGATCATGACCATTATCACGGTGTCCGTCACGGCCATCGCCGGCATCTCGCTTTTGGTGGGCGCGATGGGAATCCTCACGATCATGTGGATCTCCGTCCACGAGAGGACGGCGGAGATCGGACTGCTGCGCGCGCTTGGCCTCACCTCCCGGACGATTAACTTTCTCTTTCTTCTG
>JBBIMN010000001.1:25925-27038 GCA_037444385.1 Acidobacteriota bacterium
GGCGGGACTGTTGGCCCTTCTCGGCGGGGCGGCGGGGCTGGCGGGAGGCTTGGCCGTCTCGCGCCTCCTGAAGTGGGGCGTTTCGGGGTTGCCCCTGGCCACGCCGCTCTCCGTAGTGGCGGCGGCCCTTGCCATGAGTTTCGCCGTTGGCCTTGCCAGCGGCGTCGTCCCCGCCCGCCACGCCGCGGCCCTCGACCCGATCGAAGCACTGCGCGAGGAGTAGCGCGCCCGAAACCAAAACAACGCGCTGCGAATGCGCGACCGCGGTGATTTTCGGACGGTCCTTGCTCCAATCCGTTAATTCAAAATTAGGCATTCACAACTTAACATTGCCTTTCCCCCCTCCCCTTGCGCGCATCCTCTTTCGGCGCTAAGGTATAGGCTCGCCCGCGCGGCGCGGGCGGCAGCTTTCGCGAGAAAGGCAACCGCAAACAATGCCGAAGAAGGGGAATGCCATGAAAACCACCGTCCGTACCGTCTTTCTGATAGCAACACTGTCCGCGCTGTTCGTTCCGGCGCTGGCCGTGGACCCATCCAAGGTCCCGGAGCGCTACAAATGGGATTTGACGGCGATCTATCCGAGCGACGCCGCCTGGCTCCAGGCCAAAAGCGGCCTGGAGGCCAGAAGCGCAGAACTGGCGAAATACCAGGGCACGCTCGGCTCATCCGCGAAACGGTTGAAGGCCGGCCTCGATTTGGTCTTCTCCCTCCAGGAGGGCTTGGCTCGCTTGGGTGCCTATGCCATGCAGAAGTCCGACCTGGACGTGAAAAACGCCGGCACCATGGAGATGCGCCAGACAATGGGGCCACTGGGGGCCGAAATTTCGGCGAAGATGGCCTGGGTGAACCCGGAGATTCTCTTGATCCCGGATGAAAAGATCGCCGCCTTTCTCAAGGAGGAGCCGGAGCTTGGAGTCTACAAGCCGGTGCTCGGCGACATCCTCAGGATGAAGCCGCACACCCTGACCCCCTACGGCGAAAAGCTGATGGCGGACGCCAGATTGACGGGCGATACGCCCGAGATGGTGTACACGCTCTTCAGCGACGCAGAGATTCCCAGGGCCAGCGTCGTCCTTTCAAACGGCGAGACGGTGAAGCTCGACGCGGCGGCTT
>JBBIMN010000002.1:0-24936 GCA_037444385.1 Acidobacteriota bacterium
GGTCCCTCCCTGCCCGCTCGCAGACACCGTTCCCGCCATAGAAACTTGAAGATGGAACTGTGCTCCGTACGGTGTTAGGATGATGGCGGAGGGATTGTGCCATGAGCAAGGATGACAAAAAAGAACGCGACTACCAGAGGGAGACCCGGCTGATTCACGGCAAGTTCCACTCGCCCCATTGGGACTACAAAGATCACATGGTTCCGCCGATCTCTTCAAGCGCGGCCTACAGGCTGGAAAGCGCGGAGCGTGGAGCGCAGGGTTTCATAGAGTTCGCCAATCCAGAGTTCGACCGCCACAGGCAGCCGCCCATTTTGATCTATGACAGGCTTGAGGAGCCCAGCCGCTCCATGCTTGAGGACAACCTCGCTGAAGTCGAGGAGGGAGAATGCGCCGTTTGTTTCGCGACCGGCATGGCGGCCATCAACGCGGCCCTTGGAGTGCTCCTCAAAGCCGGGGATACGCTTGTCGCCCACCACACGCTCTATGGCTGCACCTACTCGCTTTTTACCAAGTGGCTGCCCCGTTACGACATAAAGGTGGAGATGGTCGATCTGAAAGAGCCGCCAGTCCTGGAAAATGTGCTGGCTGGCCCGGTGAAAGCCGTGTATTTCGAAACACCCACCAATCCGACGCTTGAATTGATAGACGTCCAGGCGGTCCGCCAGGTGGTGGACAAGGCCAACGCCAAAAGGGCGCCGTCCCAGAAGACATTAATAGTGGTTGACAATACCTTCGCGACGCCCTACTGCCAGCGGCCTTTGGCGCTGGGCGCCGACGTCGTATGCCACTCTCTCACCAAAAACATCGGAGGCTTCGGAACAGACATGGGCGGCGCGTGGATCGGCCCCTCCTCGCTTGAAAACGATGTGTTGATGTACCGCAAGGATTTCGGCGCTCCGCTCGGCTCGAAGGCGGCCTGGCCGCCGCTCGTTTATGGACTTCCGACGCTGGCGCTGAGGAGCCGCCGCCAGATGGAGACCGCCATGAAGGTGGCCCGCTTCTTGGAGGGGCATCCGGCGGTTTCCTATGTCCGCTATCCGGGCCTGCCCAGCCATCCTCAGCACCAGCTCGCGAGAAAGCAGATGCTTGACGCGGAGGGCGTTTTCGCCCCCGGCATCATGATCTATTTCGTCCTCAAAGGTTTGCCGGAAGAGGCGCGGGAGATGGGCAGGAAGGTGATGAACCACCTTGCCGACCACGCGCTCAGTTTGACGCTCGCTGTTTCTCTGGGCAACATCCGAACGCTGATAGAGCACCCGGCCTCAATGACCCACGCTCCCTTGCCGGTGGCCGCGCAGCTCGATGCGGGCATTGATCCTGGCGGGATTCGCGTAAGCATAGGGCTCGAAGCGCCACAGGACATCATGGGCGACCTGGAGGAGGCCTTCAGCGCGGCAGCCGGCTGATGCCTTTTGGGGTTCGGTGACATGGAAAGGCTTCGGAAATCATTCAAGTGAAGCGTTTTTGGCGCTGGTCTCGCGACAGGTTCGTTTCCGGCGAGATTTCCCCCGAACTCGCCCGATTGGCAGAGAGAGACCCGGAGCTTGGCCGTTACGACAGTTTCCTGGTTCTGCCTCCGCTGTGGGACCACCACGGCCACATTCTGGCCATGGGTGCGCTGAGCGAACAGGCGGACCTTCGGGGCGCCAAGAGCCTGGAAGACGCGCTTTCGCTGATTCGCGCCAAGGCGGATGCTCTGCCCGAAGGTGGCTGGCTGTTAGGTTTCGGCTGGGACCAGAACCTGTGGGGCGGCCGTTTCCCCAATCGTTTCGAGCTCGACAAGGTCACGGAGGGCCGCCCCGCCTATCTTCGCCGGATTGATGGCCATGCGGCGTGGGTTAACACCCGGGCGATTTCGTGCGCAAGCATTAATGGGGACGGCGGGAACCCGCAAGGTGGACGCTTTATTCGAGAAGAAGGATGGCTCACCGGCATTCTAATAGACAACGCCATGGCCGCGGTTGAAACGGTGATCCCTCCACCAGGGGATGACCTCCTTCGCCGCAGAGCGCTTGAATGCCTCCAAGCGCTGAAAGGCCTTGGACTCGCTGGCGCCACCGACATGGGGCTTCGCGCGGTGGAAGCGGAGATCTTTGCCGCGATGGATGCCGGGAGCTCTCTGCCGGTTCCGGTTCTCGCCTACCTAAACGAAGACCCGCGCGCATGGCTTGCTGACTGGAGCCACACTGGTAAATACTTCCAAGTTGAAGGGGCAAAGCTGTTCGCCGATGGTTCGCTCGGAAGCCGTACGGCGGCGCTTTATGAATGCTACGAGGACGAACCTGGCAACATCGGCCTGTTGATTCTTTCGGAGGCTGAGCTTGGCGAGATGTTCGAGGTGGCACGAAAGCTGGGCATCTCTCTTGCGATCCACGTCATCGGTGACGGAGCCGCCGAATCGGTCCTTGATGCTTTGGAGCACGAGGAGAACCCGCCACCTATCCGGCTTGAGCACGCGCAGGTTCTTAAGGATGGCCAAGTGGCCAGAATGGCCCGCCTTGGCGTCACAGCCTCCGTTCAGCCATGCCACTGGCTCAGTGACAAGGCCTGGGCGCCGCAACGCCTTGGAGAAGAGCGAATGCGCTGCGCGTACCGGTTAGGCAGCCTTGCGCGCGCGGGCATCCCGCTTCTTTTGGGCAGTGATTTTCCTATTGAAGATCCAGACCCGCGCCGCAATATCTATAGCGCTATCGTTCGGCCTCAAGATGAAAGAATTTCTTTCGGCCAGGCGATCCAGGGGTTGGCCCCGCCAAAGCGGGCCTTTTCGTCCAGGACAGCGACTCTTGTCGCCGGAGCTTCGCCCGAAGATCTGCAAACCCCGGAGCGGGTCACGTGCTGGACTTTGCGGGCCATTGAACTTGGAGATTCCCAGTGAGCACGGTAACCAGCGCCGAAGTGGAGCTTTTTCGCGCCTGGCTCAAACGCGAGGCGGGGTTGCGCGCCGAGGACTACCGTGATGCATTTCTTGCCAGAAGAATTCAGCCGCGCCTTGAAGCCCACGGCTTCCAGAGGGTTTCCGATTACCTTCAGGCGCTCAAGGAGCGCCCTTCCGAAAGGGAAATGCTCATAAGCCGCGTGCTCGTGCCAACCACGGAGTTCATGCGCAACCCCGAAATATGGGAGTCGCTTGCCCGGCTTCTCAAGGAGGCGCCGTTTCGAGACCCGCTGCGCATCGCGAGCGCGCCTTGCTCAACCGGCGAAGAGGCTTTAAGCGCGGCCATCCTCTTGGGAGAGATTGGACGCCAGGGCTTCGTCCTGGCCGCGGACAGGTCGTTGAAGGCGCTGTCTCGCCTGGCCGAGGGGCGTTACGCCGAACGGACGCTGGAAAAAGTGGACAAAAATATCGTTCGGAGGTATTTTAGGGTGGAGAACGGCTGGGCCACCCCGGTGAAAAGGGTCCGCCGAATAGTCCTTCCGCTCTTGTGCGACTTGTGCCATGGAATGCCGGGAGCCGGCTTTCACGTTCTTTTGGTGCGGAACCTTTTCATATACCTCACCGAAGAGGCGCAGGAGCAAGTGGTGAGGGCCGCCTCGGCGGCATTGGTTCCTGGAGGCCTTCTGGTTCTTGGGCGCGTGGAGCGCCTGCCGCAGGGACTCTCCGGGTGGGAGAAAGCCGACGGCGAAGGAAAGATTTATCGCTGGAAAGGGGGCGGACGATGAAACTCAAGCTGGGCCTCTGGTTTATCCTCGCGGTTTTCATCCCCATAATCCTGAATATAGCCGTGCAGAAGCTGACCGACGCGAGCGAGTCGCAGGCGATGTGGCTCAATATCTTCACAGGGCTTCTCGTGGCTGGGATTTTCGCCCTGGCCGTCGCGGGGCTTTTGACCAGGGAGCTGAGAGCGCTTGCTCAAGTCGGCTCCCAGGTCGCCGAGGGAGATATTTCGAAGGAGGTTGATGTCCGCACGCGAGATGAGGTGGGCCAGCTTGCCGAGTCGCTGCGAGTAATGGTAAACAACCTCAGGGAAATAGTGAGACAGGTTCAGAGCAGCACGGCGGCAATGTACGACGCGGTCCAGAACCTGAGCGTGTCAACTTCGGAGGTCACCGCCTCCAGCACGGAGGTGGCCGGGAACGTCCAGAATATAGCGCGCGGCGCCGAGAGCCAGGCAAAGAGCGTTGAGCAGTTGGCCGGATTGAGCCAGAGGGTTAGCGTCTCCGCCGCCGCGGTTGCCCAGCAGAGCCAGAACACCGAGGAGCAGGCCGTTGAATCGGAGCGGCAGTCGAGGGGGGGGACGGAGGCGGCCACGCAGGCAAGCCGTGCCATGGAGGTGATCCTTTCTCACGTCGAGGAGACCGCCTCGCAGGTCAAAACCTTCAAGGAACATTCCCAGGAGATAAATATCCTCGTCGAGAGCATAACGACCGTCAGCCACTAGACGCACATCCTGGCCCTCAACGCGACGATCGAAGCGGCCCGTGCCGGTGACGCGGGACGCGGTTTTGCCATCGTGGCCGAGGAGGTGCGCCGCCTTGCGGAGACAACGCGCGACCTGGCCTCACAGATCGCGCGCCTTGCAAAGGACACGGCGTCGCGCACTCAGGACGTCGCCGCGAGAATCGAAGTGTCGCGTGAAGCCGCGCGAGCCGGGCAGGAAAAAAGCCAGGCGGTCAGCTCCGCCCTGGCGCGCATCAACGAAGGCATCACCAGCACAAAGGAGGCCGTCCGCGTCATCGCCAGAGAATCGGCCATGCAGGCGGAGGCGGCGTCGGCACTCATGCGCACGGTAGAGGAGATTCAAAAGGTGGCCACCGAGAACGCGGCGGGGAGCGAGGAGCTTTCCGCGGCCACGGAGGAGATCACGGCGAGCATGGAAGAGGTAAACGCCGGCGCCAAGTCGCTCTTGGACCAGGCCAACCGGCTTCGCGGACTCGTGGAAAAGTTCCGGCTGTAAGGGTGCGGTGGCGATGCAGGAGCTTGTGGTTGCCAGAACGGGCGAGAGGCTAATAGGGCTGGCCTCGGCCGAGGTCGCGGAGATCTTCGCGCCCCGGGCGGTCACCCCATTGCCCGAACCTTTGCCCCACATCGCCGGAGCGCTTTTTCACAGGGGGCGGCTGATAACGGTCGTGGACACCTATGCGCTGGTTTCTTCGGGGAAACGAAGCAAGGAGGCCCCAGCGTTGCTGGCCAGGCTTGGAGCGCCAAGAGAGCAGGTTGCCCTGGCCATCGGCGCGGTTGAAGGCGTGATACCATACAACGAGCTGGACCTCAGGGGGGGGGAGGCGCCAGGCTCTTTGTGGGCGGGCCTTTATCCATGGGGTGAACAGTGGGTTTCAGTTTTGAACGTCGCCGCCGTCTGCGCGCTATTGGATGGTGCCGTGGCGGAAGGCCAGGGTTGGGGACGGCCCCAAAGGAGGAGTGATGCCGGCTAAGGTCCTCATCGTAGACGACGCCATGTTCATGCGCGCCATGATCCGCGACATCTTAATCAACTCGGGGCGCTACGAAGTCGCCGGAGAGGCCGCCAACGGCGAGGAAGCCGTCGCCCAGTACCGCGCATTGAGGCCCGACCTGGTGACCATGGACATAGTCATGCCCCAAATGGACGGCATTGAAGCGTGCAAGGAAATCCTTAAACTGGACGCCGAGGCCAAGATAGTCATGTGCTCGGCTTTGGGCCAGGAGGCGCTTGTTATTGAGTCAATCGCCGCCGGTGCCAGGGATTTTGTCGTGAAGCCGTTCTCCGCTGAAAAAGTCCTCAAAGTAATTGACACGGTGTCCGCAGGTTGAAACCTTGGATCTTTCCAAGTATCTCGGCCTTTACCTGAGCGACGGACGCGAGCACCTAGGCGCACTACGCGCGGGGCTGTCGGCTCAAACCATAAGGCCCGAGACGGTGAACGATCTGTTCCGCCACGCCCACTCCGTCAAGGGAATGGCCGCATCCATGGGGTTCGGGCAGACGGCGATGCTTGCCCACGCCATGGAAGATCTCTTTTCCGCTTGGCGGCAAGGCGCCAGGCCCACGGTCACCGCAATGGCTTCCTGCGCCCAAGCGCTCGACTCCCTTGATGCCCAGATGGACGCGGTAGCGGTATCAGGGGCCGAGGCTTCCGATGAGCAGGCGATGCAGGCCTTCGCGGCCGCCCTCAAGAGAGAAGCTGAGGCCTGTCTTCCAAAGCCCACCGCTGCGGCCCCCGCCGTCGCCCAGCCGCCCAAGAGCGTCACGCCAGCGAAGGAACCTCAACAACAGCCAAGTGACGGCGCCGTGCTGCCGCTAGGCGGCGCAAATGCGCCGCAGGCATTGGTCTTCGTCTCTATTGACCCATCCTCCGCTTTGCCGGCCGCGCGTCTGCTGGTTGTTTCGCAGTACCTGGAGAAGGCTTTCGGAGGATGCGTCATTGAACCGCCGCTTGGCGAGATCCGGGCGCGGAATCTCAAACGGGCAACGTTTCGTATAGCCTCCACTTTGGAGATTAAGGATAAGATCAGGCCGTTGAGAGAGCTTCCCGAAGTGCGCGAGGTCGTGCTTGAAACCAACCCGGCCGGCGCCGCGGGTTTAGTTTCAGGCGGACTTGTTACCCACGTGCGCCTGGAGGCCAAAGAACTGGACGATCTGCTTTCAAACACCGCCAGCCTTCTTCACCATCTCACTTTTCTGGAGTCGGGCCTTTCTCAAGAGGAACGGCGGCGCCACCGCTTCTGGCTGGAAAGCCACCGCGCCTTGCTCGGCCAGCTTTTCAGCCAGGTTCTTCAGGCGCGCCTGGTGCCGTTTTCCATAGTCACCGAAAGGCTTGCGCGGCTGGCAAGGGACCTTGGCGCCAAGACCGGCAAGGCTTTACGGTTCGAGGTCAAAGGCGCGGACGAACAGGTGGACCGGGCGCTTTTGGAGCGGCTTGCCGACCCGCTTTCGCACCTTTTGCGCAACGCGGCCGATCACGGCGTTGAAAGCGCCCAGGAGCGAAAGGCGGCGGGCAAGCCGGAAGAAGGGCTATTGGAGCTTGATATCCAGAGAGACGGAGAAGCGCTTCTCGTGAGCGTAAACGACGACGGCCGAGGGCTTGACGCGGGCGCCATAGGCAAGGTGGCGGTCGAACGGGGCCTCATCTCCCCGGAGGAGGCCGCTCGGCTGCCACGCGAGCGAATCCTGGAACTGATCACGCTTCCAGCCTTCTCAACCAGACGCAATGTGTCGGAGATAAGCGGCCGTGGTGTAGGCATGGACGTGGCGCGCAACGCCGCGGAAGCGCTGGGAGGCCACCTGGAGATGGATTCTCAAGCGGGGAAGGGCACCCGCTTTACCCTGGTCATCCCCAGCGCGGCCACACTGACGCAGGTCTTGGTCTTTGGGTGGAAAGGCTCCCCACGCTTCGGCATTCCAGCTTCGCAGGTGCGCCACATCTACCCGCTGTGCTCCCACTCTCTTTCCTGGGCCGGCGCGAGGCGCTGCCTGCAAGACGGCGACACGCTTATTCCGGTGCTTCCATGGCGGCTGGGCCCGGTGGGCAAGGATGGCTGCGGGCTTGCCGTGATGGGCCCGTCGGGAGAGAGAGTGGTTTTGGTTTCCGAAGTGTTCGATAGCGAGAGGGTGGTTATACACCCGTGGGGGCCCCCGCTGGACCAGATTCCACACTGGATCGGCGGGGCGCTGCTTTCTGGGGGAGAGACGGCCTACATAGTGGATGGGCGCGCGCTTGCCCGCGACGAAGGCAAAATGAATGAAGGCGAGGCCAAAGATGTTTCCACAACTTGGTGAAAAGGAGCTTGACGCTCTTCGGGAAATCAGCAACATCGGAGCGGGCCACGCGGTGACGGCGCTGCACCAAATGACGCAGAGGGTGATCCTCCTGGAAGTGCCAGACGTAAAGCTGGTGCCTTTTTCACGCGTGGTCACGGCCCTGGGCGGTCCCGAAGAAGAGGTGGTAGGCCTCTTCTTCCGGGTTTTCGGCGGGTCACGCGGCAACATGCTGGTTATCATGCCGAGGGCTTCGGCCGAACAACTGCTGCGCATTCTCTTCAACGGCCAGGGTCCAAAAAAACCTTTGGGCGAGATGGAGATAAGCGCGCTCAAGGAGGTGGCCAACATCCTCACGTCGTCGTACCTGGGCGCCGTAGCGACGATCCTCAAGATGCCGCTGATACCCTCGATTCCAGCCTTTTCGATGGACATGGCGCAGGCGGTGGTGGACCTGCTCCTCATCGAGCTTAGCGAGGTGACCCACGAAGCGCTGGTGATTCAGACCGACTTCAGAACCAGGGACGAGTCCTTCCGCGGCCACTTCTTCCTGCTCCCCGATCCCGCCCACATTGATACGATTATCAAAGCGATCCAGGCGATGTGATGCCCCCAATCTCGTTATCGAGAGCGGCACGGTTTCAACCGAAAGCAAAAATTTCCATCGCGGAAGTGCGGCGATGAAGGTGTATGATCACCTGCTTTACGCGGGCGCAATTGCCGGGTTTGCCGCCATGGCTTCGGTCGCGGCGTGGCTAGCCCCCGCCCCTTCAGGATTGGGAACGCACACCCAACTGCATTTGCCCCCTTGCGGGCTGTGGGCAACTTTCCACAAGCCCTGCCCCTCTTGCGGCATGACGACCTCCTGGTCGCTCCTGATGCACGCGAGGCCGTTTGAGGCGCTGCGCGTCCAGCCGGCCGGCGTTGCCGTATTTCTGGCGGCGTTCTGCTGGTGGCTTTACATGCCGGTAGCCTGGCGCAAGGGCCGCCCGTTTGGACACCTCTTCGAGCTGAGAGCGATGCTCTGCACCGCGCTCTCTCTCGTCGCGATCATCCTGGGCGTATGGGCCTGGCGTTTAGCCTCCGCGTGAACCGCGCCGGCGCTTGGTCAAGGCGAAAAACAGGCTCCCGTGCTGGAGAGAACCCGCTGGGTGGCGGTGCCAGTTCCGGCGGAGCCCTCTCCAAAACCATTGTAGCCGATAGCTAGATACCAGAAAAAACCGCCAGGCAGAGGCGCAGCGTTCAGCAACTCTCCCGTCGAGGGACCGGGGCCCTCGTAGGCCAGGCAGACGCTCGCTCCGGATGGCAAGCTGGGTAGATCTGCGTCTCTTCCCCGGTAGATGCGATACCCTTGCGAGCCGGAAACCTGTCCCCAAACCAGATCTGTTTTTGAAGAGTCCGTCCAGCGCAAAGCCCCTGCTCCCGCTGAAGACACTTCCCCAGGCACGGCAAACGCGTACTGCCAGGCCCCCCGGCCATAGGTGCCGGCGGTAAGCGTGTGCGTCCCGGCGTTGTACTTGAGGTCCGTCACGACAAGACCAGAGGGCAAACCTTCGTTAAAGGGCACGAAATTCTGGCCCCGGTCGTAGCTCACGAAGATGCCAACGTCGGTTCCAACGTAGAGTTCCGTCGAGCGGAGCGCGAGCACGGTATTGGCCGGAACGTTGGGCAGTCCCCCCCCGCGGGCTGCCCACTCGCTGCCAGTGTATTCGTAGAGATGCGGAGTGTTGAATCCAGACACCGTGCAAAAAGCAACCACTGGATTCGCTGGGTCCGGGTCAATGTCGGTTATGACCCTGGAAGGGAGCCCCGCCGAGATTGACTTCCAGGTTGCCCCGGCGTCCGCCGACTGCCAGACCAGGCTGTCGCTCGTTCCCGCGTAAACGTAGTTGCCATTGGTCCGGCCAATATTGACAGTGTAGATGTCCGCCGTACCGCCGTTTGTCATGTCGCTGGGGCCAACCGGGGACCAGGCGCCACCGTTGTTTGTGGACTTGTACATCCGGTAGGTCCCCAGGAAAAGCGTGCTCGAATGGTTTGGATCCAGCGCGTAGGGCGTAACCCACTCAATGCGGCTCGTGCCTGAAATGCCGCTCCCGCTGCCCGTGATGTAATCGCTGAATGGCCCGAGCACGCCGCTTGAGGAACGGTAGACGCTTGGGTAATTGCCGTAAGGATAACTTGCGATGTAGACGATGTTTGGATTCGACTGGTTAATGAGGCCCACGAAGCCGTCGCCGGTCACATCCTGCAGATCCCAAGTATCACTTGTAGTCCTTGCAAGGGAAGAGTTGTCCTGAGCGCCGCCGATTATGATATCGTCATTGGCGGGGTGAATGTCAACGGCGTAAAATTGGGTGAGGTTCAGGTTGGCGTTGAGGTTGGCGAAACTCGTCCCGCCGTCCGTGGTTTTCCAGACGCCCCCATCGCAACCCACGTAAAACTCATTGGAATCCGCCGGGTTCATTAGAAGAAAATGTGTGTCCTGGTGGACCTTCTGGCTGGAGCCCCAGTCTCCCGTCAAGTTGGTCCAGGCGCCGCCTCCGTTCGTGGACTTGAAGATCTGAATCGTTCCGCGCCACAGAATCAAAGGATTTGCCCGGTCCACCCTGAGCGTCATGTTGTAATCGCACTGCCCGTCGCATGCCGATGTGCCGTATGACATGAGAGTCCACGCGGATCCCCCGCTCGCGGTTCTCCAAAGTTCGGAGCGTTTATGGGAAAAGGCGTTGTTGTAGGAGAAGAGCGCGTAAACGTAATTGCCGTTGGAAGGGGCGACGGCGACTTCCACCCGGCCGGCGACATTCGTGCCGCTCGGAAGGCTGCTGGCGGTCTGTTGTGCCCACGAAACCCCGTTGTCGGCGGACTTGTACACTCCCCCGTAGTAGACGCCCGCCCATAGGATGTCCGGGTTGTTGGGATCCCTCACGACGCTGGTGACGTAGCCGGAAAGCCGTTTGGACCACGTGGCGCCCGCGTCCGCCGTCGCATAGATGCCGCCGCTGCTGTAGGTGCCGCTCTGGCAGTTCTTTGTCATACCTCCGACGATGAGGTTGCTGGAGTTCCTCGGGTCAATGGAAACGGCGCAGAATTCGGAGAGATCCTCAAGGGTAGCCGCGCCCGATCCGTTTCTCGGCTCCCACGTTGCACCGCCGTCGCTGGAACGCAGGAGGCCTATGCCGAAATATTCTTCGCACCACCAGGAGGTGTTCTCGCCGGTGCCGGCCCATAACACAACGGAATTGTTGGGATCTACGGCCAGTGCCCCCACGGTTTGCGTCCCCGCCGAGTCAAAAATGGAGGTCCAGGAAAGGCCGTCGTCCGTGGATTTCCACACGCCCCCGGAGGCCGTCCCCACGTAAAGGATATTGTTCGCCCAATCCTTTGCCAAAGCGGGAATGCGCCCGGAAACTTTGCCAAAAGCCCATCCTCCGAAGTTTGATGATGAGGGGCCCCGGCATGCCCACGTATTGAATGAGGGCGTCCTGGGGCATGCAGCCTCTTGACTCCTTGTGAATTCCACCGCCTTGGCGCGCAGGGTGGCGAGGCGCTCATTTGCACCGGCCGTGCGGGGCTTGAAAAACCACTCGGCGCGCTTGCGAATGGCCCAATCCTCCCCAAAGGTTTTTGAACGAATGGTTTTTGGATCCTGTGGCTGTGCAGCAAACAGATGCGCGGCCGCGAACAACAGCGCCGCCGCCAGAGGCCATGGCAATATCCGCTTCAAGGGCCGCCTAATCCCCGTCTCGGTTCCTGGCGTGCCACCATTTCCGCCGCCTCTCGAAAACCTCGGCAGTTCACGATGCAGGTTCATGGCAACCTCCCTCGCGCTCCTTCTACATTTTCCCGATTATCGCCTCTGTCATCCGCTGTGTCGTGGCGGCGCCCTTTTCGAAGACCTTGGGGCCGCCGGGAAGGCGAAGCATATCGTAGGTCCGTACTTTTCCCTCTTTGACTACGGCGGCCACCGCGGCGCGGATCTTCTCGCCCTTCTCCTTTTCGCCCACGTGGTCGCAGAGCATCGCCGCGCTCAGGATCATCGCGATCGGGTTGACGATGGAAGGATGGAGCATTTCGTATTTCGGGGCGGAGCCGTGGGTCGGCTCGAAAACGGCGTACTCCTTGCCGATGTTTCCGGAGCAGGCGAAACCAAGACCGCCGACGAGACCAGCGAGGGCATCGGAAAGAATGTCGCCGAAAAGGTTCTCGGAGACGAAGACGCCGAAATCCTCCGGGGTTTTGGTCAGCCACATCATGATGGCATCAATGTTCACCGATCTGAGAGCTATGCCGGGATAGCCCTTGGCAACCGCCTTTGCCTCCTCCTCGAACATACCGGAGGTCTCGCGAAGGACGTTGGGCTTCTCGGCGACGGTGACGCTCCCGTAGCCGAATTTCCTGGCGTATTCAAAGGCTTCGCGAATCACGCGCCCGGTGCTTGCTCGCGTCACTATGCGGCTTGAAATCGCCAAGTCCTCGCCCGGGACATCTTTGAAGGCCTTGAACTTGGGATGCGTGGCGAAGGCGTCGCGTACGCTCTTTGGCGGATTGGTCCACTCAACGCCGGCGTAAGAGCCCTCCGTGCCTTGGCGGAAGATGACGGCGTCAACGCTGGGCTCATCGAAGCCGCCGTCCTTTTTGCGGATGAAGTTGAGCGGGTTGCCAGGGAAGGAGCGGCAAGGCCGAACACAGAGATCAAGTTCGAACCGCTGGCGCATCGTGACGATCGGGCTGAAATAGCTGTAACCCTTGTCCTTTAGCGCCGGATCAAGTTCCGTCTCCGCCTCCTTTTTTGGCTTTGAGGTTATTGCGCCGAAGAGGCCGAGCTTGTGTTTCTCAAGAAGTTTCGCGGTACGCTCCGGCAGGGCGTTGCCCTCTTTGCACCAGAAATCCCAGCCGATGTCCCCGTGAACGTAGTCGGCGCTGAAGCCCGCTTTGTCAAGCACTTTGACCGCCTCTGGAAGGACTACTCTACCGATGCCATCGCCGGGCATCGTCACGATAGTGATGTTGGGCATTAGCAACTCCTCTTCATTTTTGGGGTTCGGTGCGTTGAATGTGCCGCCCCTCCACCACTCAATTGTAGTAAATAGAGGGCCTGCGGTCAATGTTGAGGTTGCCGAAACCTTAGCGGAATCCTGTCGTATACTTAAAGCGATGGGCGGGGTTCTTGAGATCCGTGACATCCACGTGAAATACGGTGCGACCGAGGCGCTCATGGGCGTTTCGTTCGAGGCGCACGAGGGCGCGGTCGGGCTCCTGGGGCCGAACGGCGCGGGAAAATCCACGCTCATCATGGCGCTTTTGAATCTCGTTCCTCTCGCTTCAGGTTCCTTCACACTCTTCGGCCAGCAAGGCGGAAACCTTGGGGCCGCGCTTAGAGACAGCGTGGGCTACGTGCCGGAGAGCCAGGGCATCCGTTCGGGCATGTCAGGCGTCGCATGGGTGGCTCTTTTGGGGGAAGTCTCCGGGCTTCCGCGCCAGGCCGCCGTCGAGCGCGCCCACGAGACGCTCCAATACGTGGGACTTGGCGAAGCCCGCTACCGCGAGGCGCAGACCTACTCCACGGGAATGCAGCAGAGGCTGAAGCTCGCGGCGGCGCTCGTTCACGACCCAAAGCTGGTCCTTCTGGACGAGCCAACGGCTGGAATGGACCCGACGGGCAGGGACGAGATGCTCGACCTTTGCCGCGACCTGGTCCAGCAGGGGAAGACGCTTCTGTTCTCCACGCACATCCTGAAAGATGTCGAGGCCGTCTGCTCGCAGGTGGTCATCCTTCACAAAGGGCATGTAGTGGCCTCCGCCGGGCTGCAAGCATTGACGCGCTCGCAGGAGCACCACTTCCTCGTTCAGTGGGAAGGGCGCCGCGACCAGTTCGTCGCCGCTTGCGAAAAGGCCGGATGGAAGGCCGGCGACGGGCAGAACAATCTCGTCAAGGTGATCTTGCCCACGAAGACCAACCCCAGGGAGCTTTTTGCCATCGCCTCGGGACTGGACGGCACGATTCACCGGTTCGTCCGCGAACAGACCTCGCTCGAAGAGGTTTTCCTGGAAGCATTGGCAAAGGAGGCTGGAACCTGATGCCGGTATTCGACCAGGGATACCAGACCTATGCTGGACCAAGGCGTGGCTTGAAGCGCAGATGGATTCCCGTCTGGCGCGAGGAGGCGGCGCCCTATCTGCGAAAGCGCTATTTCATCCTGCTTCTCCTTGTGGCTTTTCTGCCGTGGCTTTTCGGCGGAGTGGGCCTGAGCTTCATCAGCTCGCAGGCGTCAAGCCTCGACTGGGCGAAGGAGATCATCTCCAAGCTTCCCAAGATGGACGAGGCGTGGGTCGCGAAGCTGCTGACCCTCGGCTGGAGCAATTTTCTCCTGGCGATCGTCTGCGTCTGGGCCGGTTCTGGCCTCGTGGCGCGCGACCGCAAGGAGCACACGTTAGAGGTCTTTCTGGGCCGCGCACTAGGGCCGGCGCAGTACCTCTTGGCAAAAGGGGCGGCGCTTGGCGTCTACCTTCTGTTCTTCACTTTCGTCCCGGTGGCCCTCGTCGTCGTTTTTCACGTAGGCCTTACAGGCGACATCTCCTTCCTGTGGCTCCACTCCAGGACATTGTGGGGAACGCTCCTCTATACGATTCTCGGTCCGGGCGCGCTGGTCGTCTTCACCCTCGCGCTCTCGTCGCTAAGCCGGTCGCCGCGTGTCGTCGGCCTGGCGTTGATCGGCGTTCTCTTCTTCGGGCCGCCCGCGTCGGGCATTCTCTGGGCCATAACCAAGAGCCCCCTTGCCTGGACGCTCGGCATCCTCGTCGAATTGAAAGCGCTCGGCTTCCACTGTCTCGGCGCGGCTCCCGACCCAGAGATACCGGCGCTTCATTCCGTCCTCTACTTCCTCGCGCTCATTCTCTTCAGCTTGGGCATTCTCTACGCGCGATTTTCCAAGAGGGGGGTGCTGAGATGATCCGCGTCGTCAGCGCCTCCAAATGGTACGGCCTCGTGGTGGGCATCAACCGCGTCAGTCTGACCATCGAGCCAGGCGTGACGGGGCTTCTGGGCGTCAACGGGGCCGGAAAGAGCACGCTTCTGAACCTGATGGGCGGCCTCTTGCGGCCGTCGTCCGGGGAAGTGAGCCTCGACGGAAAGGCGATATTCGCCAACCCGGACGTGTTAGGCTCTATCGGCTACTGTCCCTCGCCCGACCATTTCTACGAGGATATGACTGGCGAGGCCTTCGTCGCTTTCATGGGCAGGCTTTCCGGCCTTTCCAAAGCTGAGGCGTTGAATCTGGCGAGGAAGGCCTGTTCCGAAGTGGCGCTGGGCGAAGAGAGGCTGAAGCGCATCAGGAAGATGAGCAAGGGGATGCGCCAGAAGGTGAAGATGGCGCAGGCCCTGATCCATGAGCCGGACGTCCTTCTTCTGGACGAGCCCTTGAACGGAATGGACCCGCAAAGCCGCACCCAGACGATCGCTTTCATCCGCAAGTGGGGGCAGGAGGGCAAATGCGTCGTTGTTTCCTCCCACGTCCTTCATGAAGTGGAGGCGATGACTTCGCGAATCCTGCTTCTCCACCACGGGCGCGTGCTCGCTTCCGGCGAAGTGCCTGAGGTCAGGGAGGCCATCTCGTCAAGGCCATTGAAAGTCTTCATGCGCTGCGCGCAGGCGCGGGAGTTGGGGGCGGCCATCGTTTCGTGGCCAACGGTTCATTCTCTCGCTTTTGGCGGCGAGGGCAAGACGGTGACGGTGGAAGTGACGGATGCCGGCGGCTTCTACGCTTCGCTCGGGCGCTTCCTGGCCGAAAATGACATGGGCCTGGAAATTCTCAACCCGCTCGATGACAACCTGGCCGCCGTTTTCCAGTACCTGGTGGCTTGACCAAGGAGGACCGAGTGGCATCCGAAGCGCAAAAGGCGCTCTTCTTCAACACGGCAAAGCAGATGACCCAGTCGGTGAAGGGGTTGCTCTTCCTCGCGCTGGCCGTGTTTCCGTGGATGCTGCTCCTTTTGCTGCAACTTCTCATCTGGCGCGGCGTGCCGGTCGGCCTTGGAGGCGCGACGCTCTACGGGAATCTGGTGGTTGTCTACTACATCGGCTTTCTCGTCCCTCTAAGCTCGCTATTCTTCGGCGTGGCATTGATCGCGGACGAAGCCGAGGGCGGGACTCTCCCGTACCTCTTCGGCCGTCCCGTTCCGCGCTACACAATCTTTCTGTCGAAGTTCGCGGGAATGCAGGCCGTGCTGCTTTCCGGCGCGGCCATTTCGATGGCGGGGTCGTTCGTGCTTTCGCAGTTGGAAGCCGGCGGGCTCGGGCTCGCCCAGGGGTTCGGCGGTTTCCTCATGGACCTTCTAGCCGTCGCTCTCGGGATGGCGGTTTACGGAGCGCTCTTCTCGCTCTTGGGCCTTGCCTTCAAGCGCCCGCTCTTCATAGGTTTTCTCATAGGCTTCGGCTGGGAGAACCTCGTGGCGTGGCTGCCCGGCTTCCTCAAACGGCTGACGATCCTGTTTCACCTGCACACGCTGATGCCCGAACCGACGGAACCCAAAGGGCTCTTGAACCTCCTGGCCTCGTCCGAGAGCAAAGCCGCCGCGCTTATCTTCCTGGCGATATACGGCGCGGCCTTTCTAGCCGCGAGCTGCCTCGTAATCCGCAGAATCGAAGCCGCCCACCTGGAGAGAGAAGGATGAAGTTGGCGGAGCGTGGAGCGCGTAAAGGCCCGCCCCTGCGGCCGAAAACCAAAGACCAATCTGACCACAGATAGACGCTGATAAACACGGAGGGGGCTCAAATGGATGGAGATTCAGCAGCGCTATCCGCGTTCATCGGCGGCTGCAACTTCGCTTCCTCTTCGTAGATTCATACCATTCACATTTTACCTGCTACTCCGGCACTATTGTAGTTGACGGCCATCGGATAGAAACTGGCCGGAATCAATGATGGCAAGAGATTCCAGCAGGATCTTTGTCAACTCTATTCGTGCTTCCAGCGCCCGCGTTCAGCGGCCGGCACAACCGAGCAACTCCGATGCCAGCGGCAAGTTCCCGCATGAACGGACTGGTCCGCTGCAACTGCTGGTTAGGCGATCATCGGTTCTGTAACTTCTCGCGGGCTTTCTTGAGGTATCCGAGGTCAGCCTTGTCTTGACTGCGCCGGCTGGCGCTCTTTGCACGTATTGCGTCGTCGAGAGAAAGATAGCAAGTGCTAACGTCGCCATATTTCCCTGGCACTCTGTTGCACCATGCTTCCTTAAAAGAGGGGATACCATCAATAGCAGCAAGAAGGTCAATCCGCAGAGGCGCAACACCCAATTGCAGGATGACCTTTGGATTCATGAGGTCCGAGACGGTGAATCCTAAGCTATCACCTGCAAAGAACTGTTTGATGGCGGACAGCAGTCGCTCAGCGTTCTTGAGCGAGGGATCATGATAGATGTCAATATCCTTGCGCGCGGACGCGCGTGGAACGCAACAGCGTGAGCACCGACTATCAGGTACTTCACACTATTTGCGTTTAATGACTCTAAAAACTCTTCGTAATCTCGCTCGGGCATAGGGCCCCCTAGTCTTCAGTGCGCTCTCAAGGCACCTAGACACAGCTTCGACCCTTTCGTTGGGGGAAAGTTCATCATACCAAAATAGAAAATCTCGTTCCATCGCTTCGCTAACACTTACAATAGTGCCCACCCACACTCTTCCGCTTCGGTCTGTGGCACGCCCTCTTCTCTCCATAGCTCTAATTATACCTCAAGATGCGACTAAGAGCACCCTGCAAGCTGGTGATGGAGAGGCGATGGAAGATCGCCCGCGTTCACCGGACCCAGCTTTCTCTTGCGAAGGGCATCCGAGCGAGAAGACTTCAAAGGCTCGCCATGCCGAAGCGTGTCTGGGACCGATGCAACGCTGTTAGGCCCTCGTCTCGCTTTATTCTATCGTAGCGTCGTGTGGAGCCGATGGACGCCCAATGGAATAACCCGCCAACCCCGCAAACATATACGATGCCATCAGGAACGGATACTGCACCGCGGTCTTGCCTTCCTTGATGTATAAGCTCGCGATAACAACTGAAACCAAGGCTTCGAGGCAATAGAGAAGCGAGTGGGTGTGCCGAAATCTTCTTTCAAAGCTCTTGTGCTTGATGGTAATGATGGCAACCAGGACACCGCAGGTTGAGAAGAGTGCGGCTATCGGCCAGTCCCTCTGAATGTGCTCGGCTCTAGCCACGCCCTCAAGGATAATGACGCCCGCGGTAACCAAATGCGCCACGAATTGCAGCCTCGACCATAGAGAGGCGAAATTGATCTTCATGTACTCCCCCAGCTGCAAGTCGCCTATACTACCGCAATTTACATGGGCTAAGGCCACCTTTCGAAGAGTTATTCGAGGGGCAACGCATCGCAACGCATGGTTAGGTGCGATGGCACTTTCTTCTGACTTGCCAGTACAGGTCAGTGAAAACACTGAGATAGGTCAGCGCCCCGGTCCGGTGCGACGTGCGGTTAGATGGCTTCCTCTTTGAATCTCTTGTGTTTTTGAGCGCGAATGGAAAGGCTCGCCGCTTCTAGGTTTGGGTTGCCCAGAAAAGCCTCGTAAGAAGGGCGCGCTGAAAGCACAACGTACGAGCACAAACGGACCGATGAAAGAAAGAAGACGGAATCTTTTCGCTCTGAAAGCAGCCCGAAGCGTTATGCCGCTGGACATCACTTCTTGTCCAAATTGCTTGAAAAGAAATGGCAAAGCCATCTAACGCGTATTGACTGCATACTAAACCGGCCATATGGCGGGCCATCCCGCCAAAGGCAGGCCATCACGTTTTGGGAGTGTCCTGCCAAACCGAATCATTCCCCTCGTCCGTCTTCCTCTGTGACCGCCGGTTCGCAAGTTACGGCAGGCGGCAACTTGCATAGCGCCTGCCTTCTTTTTATATTCGCCCTCCTCTGTGACCTCCGTGCCTGTGGTGAAAATGCTTTTGTTCTCCGTCGTCATCCGTCTACCGCCGGCCGTCGTCATTCTTCTGTATTCATCCGCGGCTAAATTTCTTATAATGGCTCTCTGGAGGACGGTTCATGGCCCGGACAATCATCGAGAAAATCCTTTCCGCTCACGCCGAAATGGAGGCGAAGGCGGGAGAGATCGTTAACATCTTTCTCGACACGCGCGCGGCGAGGGACTTCGGCGGTGCCAACGTCGTCAAGAATCTTTTGGACCACGGGCTCGGCGTGGCCGACCCGTCGCGCACCGTCTTTACGTTTGACTGCAACCCCACCGGTTCCGACCAACTCTACGCCGCGAACCAGCAGAAGTGCCGTCTCTTCGCCCGCGAGCGGGGCATCAGGGTCTATGACATTGACCGGGGCATAGGCACTCACGTGGCGATTGAGAGCGGCCTGGCATGGCCCGGTTCGACATTCGTCTCCACCGACTCGCATGCCAACATCCTCGGGGCGATCGGCGCTTTCGGCCAGGGGTTCGGCGACGTGGACATGGCCGCCGCCTGGGCCCATGGAAAGGTCTGGTTCAAGACGCCTGAAACGGTCCGCATTGAACTTGAGGGGATTCCTTCGGAGAACGCCGCTCCCAAAGACGTCGGCCTCCGGCTTCTGAAGCACTTCGGCGCCAACGGCCTTCTGGGCTGCGCTGCCGAGATCTACGGCGGATACGCCGAAACGCTCGGGCTCGCGGGAAGAATCACCATCTCATCTCTGGCCACCGAAATGGGGGCAATCATTCTCCTCTTTCCGCCGAGCGACGAGGTCGTCGCGCACTGCCGCAAGGCGGCGGGCCGCGATGGCTGGGCGCCCGTCTACGCCGGCGAGGGCGCGCGCTACGCGCGGAAAGAGACGGTGGACATCACTGGCTTGGGGCCGATGGTCTCGCGCCCGGGCCACCCGGAGGACGCCGCCGGCATTGAAATGGTGAGAGGGAAGAAGATTGATTCGGTCTTCATCGGCTCCTGCACGAACGGCCGCTACGAAGACCTTGAAGAGGCGGCGCGGATATTAAAGGGCCGCAAAGTCGCGCCGGGCGTCGTTGCCAAGATCGTTCCCGCCACCGACGCGATCTGGCGAAGGGCTATGAGCGATGGCCTCTTTGAAATATTCAAGGAGGCCGGCGTGATGATTTCAAACGCCGGCTGCGCCGGTTGTGCTGCGGGCCAAGTGGGCCAGAACGGCCCCGGAGAAGTAACGGTTTCGACCGGCAACAGAAATTTCGCTGGCAAGCAGGGCAAGGGCGAGGTCTACCTCGCCTCCCCGGCGGTGGCCGCCGCTTCGGCAATTGCCGGCTGCATTACTGATCCGGACAACATGCCCGATGCCACGGCCGTTTTTGCCGCTCCAGCGTCAAGCCCCGCGGTCCGGAAAAAGGAGACGGAGGCGGCAAGGGGCATGAAGCCGCTTGTCATCAGAGGCCGCGTCTGGGTCGTTCGGAAGGACAACATTGACACAGACATGATCTTCCACAACAAACACCTCGCAATCACAAAGCTTGAGGAGATGGGGCCGCTCGCTTTTGGAAACCTGTCCGGATGGGAGGAGTTTCCGAAGAGGGCGAAGCCCGGAGACATAATCGTGACGGGAGCGAACTTCGGAGCCGGGTCGTCCAGACAGCAGGCCGTTGACTGTTTCAAGGCGCTTGGGATCGCGGCGATAGTCGCGAAGAGCTTCGGCGCCATCTACGAGAGAAACGCCATCAACGCCGCCCTGCCTATCGTGACAAGCGGCCTCATCGGCATGGAGGTCAGTGACGGCGAGGAGATAATGGTGGACCTGGCAAAGGGCGAAATCACCAGGGCCGATGGGCGCATTGTTCAGGCGGACGCTTGGCCGAAGGTGCAAATCGAAATCTACCTTCGCGGCGGGCTGTTGGGATAAAAGAATTTTGAACCAGGCACGGAGAGATCGTTTTATTGCTGTGGCAAGCGAGATGCTTTGAAGAGAATGTTGAAGAGAAACAGCGGGCCAAGAAAGTTCTTGAACCAGATTCCGGCCCGCCGGGAGGGGAGCATAAGAAAAGCCGGTATTGCTCGCCGTCTTTCAATTTCAAGATTTTTCTCTGAGCCTCCGTGTCTCTGTGGTGAATCTTTTCTTTGGAGCGAGTAATGGGCAAGACGTTTGCTGAGAAAGTTTTGGCAAAAAAAGCCGGGCTGAAGTCGGTGGCGCCGGGGCAGATCGTGACGGTCAAACCGGACCACCTGCTGACGCACGACAACACGAGCGCGATTGTCGGCAAGGTTTCCGATGAACTAAAACAATACGGCCTTGTGGACGCGAATCTTCCGGTTATTGCAATAGATCACGTAGTGCCCGCCGTGGACGAAAAAACGGCGATCGGCCATAAGAAGATCCGCGAATTTGTAAAAAGTTACGGCGTGAGAAACTTTTTCGACGTGGGCGAGGGAGTCTGCCACCAACTGGTGGCGGAGAAGGGGCTCGCGCTGCCGGGCTCTCTCGTCCTCGGTTCCGACAGCCACACTTGCACATACGGCGCGCTCAACGCCTTCGCCACCGGCATTGATCGCACCGAGGCGGCCGTCCTTCTGCTTACCGGCGAGACGTGGCTCAGGGTGCCCGAGACGATCAAGGTGGCTCTTTCCGGCCGGTTTCCAAAAGGGGTGATGGGCAAGGACCTCGTGTTGCGGATCATCGGGAACATAGGGGCTGACGGCGCCAATTACCAGGCGGTCGAATTTCACGGGGATTTGGCCGCTCTTTCGATGGATGACCGTTTGACCGTCGCCAACATGGGCATCGAGATGGGGGCAAAGCTGGCGGTCTTCCCCGTTGACGCCGCGACGCGCAGCTACCTTGAGGAACACGCCCCAGGGGCCTCATGGAAAGCGGTGTGGGCCGACGAGGACGCATTATACTGCCGGAGGCTCGATTACGATCTCGGGACGCTCGAACCATTCGTGGCAAAACCGCATACCGTGGACAACGTGACGCCCGTGCGCGAGGTGGCCGGCCTTCCCATACAGCAGGCGCTCCTCGGCACCTGCACGAACGGGAGGCTATCCGACCTGCGGGCCGCGGCGGCCATACTGAAAGGGAAGCAGGTGGCTGCTGGAGTCCGGCTGCTTGTCATTCCGGCCAGCCGTTCGATCTTTCAGGCCGCCATCGCGGACGGCACGCTCGCCGCGTTGGTTGACGCCGGAGCCATGGCCGCTCCGCCCGGCTGCGGGCCGTGCCTCGGAGCGCACCAGGGGCTGCTCGCTCCAGGAGAGAGGTGCATCTCCTCATCCAACCGCAACTTTCAGGGGCGCATGGGGAGCAAAGACGCGGAAGTATTCCTTGGAAGCCCGCTTACCGTCGCCGCGAGCGCCCTCGCCGGAGTCCTCACCGACCCGCGGGAGGTCTTATGAACCACGGGGAACGCAGAGAGCACAGAGGAATCTTTGGCTGAAACCAAGAGAGACTCGCTATCCGAAAAAGTCATCGGGGCGGCCATCGAGGTGCATCGCGCCTTAGTACTCCGTTCCGGAAATACGCTGGCATTCGACCGCCGCTGCATCCCGCGGGGCGGCGTTGCTCGGGCTTGGCGTACGGCAGGCCAGTACGCCGGCGTCCTCGCGCCTTGCCCGGCGGGCCCACCGGCGCCCCCGATGCGTCACCGTATTTCCGAAACCGAGCACTTAGGGCCGGGCCTTCTTGAATCTGCTTACGAGGAATGTCTCTGCTGCGAATTATCAGCCTGCAACGCGCCCTTCAGGCGCCAGGCGCCTCTGCCTGTGCGTTACAAGAATGTCCAATCGGTTTATGGCTATCGGATTGATCTAGTCATCGAGGGCGCTCTCTCGGTTGAAATCAAGGCAGCGGAGGGGTTAACCCGTTTTTACGAAGCTCAGCTTCTTACTTATTTAAGATTGAGCGGGCTGCGACGAGGACTTCTGACCAACTTCAACGTTTTGCTTCTAAAGGCTGGTATTAAGCGCTTTGTGCTATAAAGGTGATCCACGCCATGGATGATGCGGGAAAATTGCTGCCAAGAAAATGAAACGCCCCCGGCCTCTGTGATCTCCGTGGTTACATTAGAGCGAGGGAAACGGCCATGACGACGGTATTCCGGTACGGCGATGACGTGAACACCGACCTTCTTTTCCCTGGGCGTTACACCTATACGTGCAGCAAGGCGGAGGAGGTGCTTCCGCACCTGCTGGAAGACCTCGACCCGGAGTTCGCCAGGAAAGTCAAACCTGGAGACATCATCATTGCCGGCAAAAACTTCGGCTGCGGCTCCTCTCGCGAGCAGCCGGCGCTTGGCTTGAAGGCTGCCGGCATCGAGGCCGTCGTGGCAAAATCCTTCGCTAGGATATTCTTTCGCGCCGCCATCAACCAGGGGCTGCTTCTTGTGGAATGCCCCAAGGCCGTGGACGCGTACCGCGAAGGCGACGCGGTGGCGCTCGACGTCGCGAAAGGAGAGGTCAGCGTGGACGGAGAGAAATACACATTCGCGGCGTTGCCTCGGGAGATGCTGGCCATCCGCGACGCCGGAGGTTTGCTTCCATATGCCCGCCGGCGATTGGCGGAACGGCGTGCAAAATAACGGGACGGGAGAAGGGGAAGGGCCGCTGGAAATGAAAGAGGGACGGCTCCTCCCTGGCCTCCAGTTCCTCCACGTGAATTGAAAGGGGCGGACGATGATACGAGCGGCTGAAGCTGGACGAACAGGCGACAAGGTTCGCGGCGACTGTTGGGTGCGCATGGAGCCGAAGAGCCGTGGCGGGCTGAAGCTTGAAGTAACCACCAAGGTGGAGGCGCTATACGGCGGCGCCGTGCGGGCCATGATAAGGCAGGGCCTCAAGGTGCTTGGAGTGGCGCACGCCATCGTCACGGTCGAGGATTACGGCGCTCTGGATTTCGTCCTCGCCGCGAGGCTTGAGGCGGCGGCCAAGCGCGCCGGGCTTGGCGAAGGGCGCGACTTCCTTTTGCCGCCGGGGCGCGGCTTTCGCGTCCAGACCGAGCGCGTCCGGTTCCGCCGTTCACGGCTTTATTTGCCCGGCAACGAGCCGAAGTTTTTTCTAAACGCCGCGCTCCACGAGCCCGACGGCGTGATCCTGGACCTCGAAGATTCCGTCGCGCCTTCCGAAAAGGACGCCGCGCGCATCCTCGTGCGCAACGCGCTTCGCGCCGTTGACTTCGGCAAATGCGAGCGGATGGTGCGCATCAACCAGGGAGAGAGAGGGCTTCTCGACCTCGATGCCGTTGTTCCGCAGAACGTCCACGTCATCCTGGTTCCAAAAACAGAAACCGCCGAGGCGGTTCGGGCGGTTGACGCGCGCGCGGAGAAAATTAGAAAGGCCGCCGGATTTAAGAAACCCTGCTTGCTGATGCCCATCATCGAAAGCTCGCTCGGTTGCTTCGAGGCGCCTTACATAGCTTCGGCCAGCCCCAACGTCGTCGCGCTCACAATCGGTTTAGAAGATTACACCGCCGACATCGGCGCGCAGCGCACCCTGGAGGGACGCGAATCATTCTGGGCGCGCTCCATCGTGGTCAACGCCGCCCGCGCCGCCGGCGTTACGCCGATTGACACGGTTTTTTCCGACATCGCCGACGTGGAAGGCTTGAAGGCCGCCTGCATCGAAGCCAAGGGGCTCGGCTTCGAAGGCAAGGGATGCATCCACCCGCGCCAGGTGCCAGTCGTGCACGAAGCTTTCGCCCCGTCTCCAGAAGAAATTGAAAAGGCGAAAAAGATCGTACTCGCCTTTGAAGAGGCGGAAAAGAAAAAGCTTGGCGTGGTTTCGCTCGGCTCCAAGATGGTTGACCCGCCGGTCGTCAAGCGCGCCATGCGCGCCGTGAAGATGGCCGAGGCGCTGGGGCTTCTGCCGGATGGATGGCGGGAAGGAAAGGCGCGGTGATGGGGAGACCGCGCGTTTACGGCGATTCTGGCCTCTTCGCGGGATGGTGATGGGGGTGGCTACGGGGCTTCCGCGGCACTCCTCCTCCATGGTTTACGACCTGAACGGCAATCTTGTTGACGACGGCAAATTCCTCTGAGGGAAGCGACTATCAGGTTGGCATCATGCTCTTCTTCCGTGAAGGCAGAGCCAAGATAATGCCGCTGAAAGCCTGCCTCGTAGAAAGAATGAAGCCCGGCATCGTCCAAGGAAAGCTGGCGGCGTGGACGGCGAAGCAGTTGAAAGCTGACAACGAGAACGTGAGCGAGGCAATCACGCGCGAAGTCGAACGGCAGAGCGCGCCGCACGGCGCGGCGCCGGATTACAAGCAATCCTATTTGTAGTGTCATATATAATTGCAGGCGCAAAGGCTTCGAATCT
>JBBIMN010000003.1:0-22331 GCA_037444385.1 Acidobacteriota bacterium
CGCGCCATACACTGGAAGAGGCGCCAGGCGCGAGAGGGTGCTCTGGAAGACTTTCGGAAGGCTCTGGTTCAGGCTGTCGATGGCGGACGCGGGCGCTGCCTGTCTTGACCAGATCGCCGTTCTCGAGCGGCAGGACTGGTGCGACTCCAGCATGGCGGCGAGCGCTGATTTCATAGCAACCGATCTCCCCAAATGGACAGCCATCGGACGTTTCGGCGTGACGCGAATGAGCCTTTCATGGGCCGCGTTGACGCAACTGGAATTGGACCTGGAACTTACGCAGAAACTCTTCATCGCCCGCCAGGCGCGCGCAGCGGCGGGGAGATGGCCTGAAGCCATTCCGGGTATTGAAAAATCGCGATGCCAGGGCACGACGTGGATATACCATCTTGATGGGGACGGCGCCATGACTCTTTCGTACTCGGGGCGCCTCGCGCGGGAGAAGCGCGACGGGCGTATTGATCTCCCTCTGAAGGTTGTGGAAAGAGGCGGTGCCGATCCGGCCGCGCCGACAGCATCGGGGCGGGCAGAAAGTGGCGTCAGGGGCGTTTTCAATGGCAGATGACCTCAGGGGAGGCCGAGGCCATTCGTTGAAGAAATCCGCGTCAGAATTGGAGTCGTCCGCGGTGGGCTTCGCTCTGGACGGCTCGCTCGTCCTTACAGGAACCGGGCGTCTGGCCCGCCGCCTTCTCCACCGTTGTCGTCTCGCCCGGCTCCAGGAAAATGGACGAGCCTGGGAGACCCCCGGGATTCTGGCTTTCCGGCGGTTCGTCATGGAAAGCCACGCGTCGCTGTGGGATGAGTTCCGGCCGATTTCGCGCGTTGCCGCTCTTCGCCTTTGGGCAAGCGCCGTCAAAGAGATCCCGCCTCCCGAGGGAATTGTTCCCACGCCAGCGCTCTACTCGATGCTCATGGAGGCGCTCGACATCGCCGAGTCCCACGGGTTGGAATCAGCCGGGGCGGAACACGCCGAAACGCTCCCCGCCTGGCGGGCGGAGGCGTCGCGTCTTTTCCTGAAGCTTCTTTGCCGAGAGGGTTTCCTAACCTACAGGGGCGTCGCATCGCGCGTGGCAAATGCTTTGCGGGAGAAGCAGATCGCCGCCGGGCGGCCGGTAGTCCTCATCGAATACGAAAGATTGTCTCCGGCGGACTTGCTCGTCGCCGATGCGCTCGAAGATCAAAGAGGCGGGCTAATAAAGATGGGCGCCTCCGTCTCCAGCGGCGATCACGTTTTGCAGGCACGGCTCTGGGCCACGCCCGAGCAGGAGTGCCGTGCCGTCCTCGCGGAGATTCTTGACGCATGGAATTCTGGCGAGCGCGACCTTGGGCTCGTCTATCTGGATGATTCGTACCGCGGCCTCTTGAGCGGGCTTCTCGCGGAGTCGGCGGGAAACGAACCAGTGGACCTCGAACGGGCCATCAGATACAACCTCGCTGGAGGCGACCCGCTTCAAGCCCATCCTCTTTTCGAGAATGCGGTCTTGCCTCTCAGGGCGGTCGCGGAGCCTTCGGCGTCGGCGCTTTTGGAGAGCTATTTCGCCTCGGCCTATTTAGGCCCTGACAGGGTTGGCCGGGCCGCGCGGGTGCGCGCCGCGCTTTGCGGCAGGCGCCCCGCGAGCGATTGCGGGGCGGCGATCGCGGAGCTTGAGGGCGAAGGATTGCCAGTTGGACTGATCAAGACGATGTCAAGGCTCAAGAGAGCGCCGCTGAGAATGTGGATGGAAACTCTCGGCGGCTGCTGGAAGCAGAGCGGCTTCCCCAGCTTCGCTGGAAGCGACAGGCAGAGGGACGCGATCGCCTGGCGGCACCTTGTCGAAACCGTGGCTTCCATTGACGCGGAAGCCGGCGGAATCGAAACGACGGCGCGCGAGGCCTTCGCGTGGCTGAGAGAAGCAGCGTCGAGCTACGCCGTGGCGCTCAAGACGCCCGAGACGACGGGGCTTCAGGTTCTTCCAGCCCGCGAGGCGGCGGGCCTGTCCTTCAAGCGGTTGTGGGTGGTGGGCGCGCACGGCGAAGCGTTGCCTCGGAGGGGCGAAGATCAGCCGCTCCTGAGCGGCGCGGAGCGCCGCCTCTTGCCCGAATGCACTCCAGAGGGGCGATGGGAGGAGGCAAACCGTACGATGGAATGCCTGCTCGCGTCGGCGCCCCGCGTCTTCTTCAGCCGAGCCGCCGGTTGCGGGGAAGAAGCGCCTTTTCTACCCTCTCTGCTCGTACCGGATGAAACCGTTCGGGGCCGGAGGGTGGAGCGAACGCTTGATCTTTGGAACGGCCCGCCTCCAGCATGGCTCCGCGCCGCCTGGCTTAGCGGCGCGCTTTTCGCGCAACCGCCGCAAACTCAGACAAAGCGCGAGCGCGCGCCATCTTTGGACACGGCGCGCGAATGGAGCGTCACCTCGCTCGAACAGCTCGCGGGCTGTCCGTTCGCCTTCTTCGCGTCGAAAGTGCTCGCGATCGAACCGCTTCCGAGGCCATTGCAAGGGCTGGACCCTTTGGAGCGCGGACAGTTAGTCCATTCGGCGTTGCGCCGCTTCATGGAATGGCTGAAGGAAAGCCAGCCCGGCGACTGGCCGGAGAGGAGCGGAGGCGCGAAGGCGCTTCTTGCAAAGTGCGTGGATTCGGAGCTTCAAAAGGGCGGTCGCGCTGAAGATCTGCTCTGGCAGGTGGAACGCGAGAGGCTGCTCGGCGATGGAGAGGCCCGGGGCGTTCTTGGCGAATGGTTGGAGATCGAACGGCAGCGGGCTATTGCGGGCTGGAGGCCGTTGGCGGTGGAGGCGGAGTTTTCCGCCCTCGGTGCGGCCGGCCTGTTGCTGAAGGGCCGGGTGGACCGCGTTGACGCCGGGCCGGGCGGTGTAATGGCCGTATGGGATTACAAGACGGGGAGAGTTCCTTCGGCGAGCAGCGTCCTTGAAAAGGGGCTGGGCTTGCAGCTTCCCGCCTATCTTCTTGCTTTGAGACGGAATCTTGTGAAGGGCGTGGGGGGCGGCGTTTCACCGCTTCAGGGCGGGTTCATATGCCTTCGCAGCGCCGGCGAGGTCGCGGCCGAGCCGCTTTCCGAAGGGCGGGGCAACAGCAGGGCTCTGGTGGATTGGAACGCGCGGCTGCCGCAGTGGGAGGAGGCGCTTCGCAAGAAACTCGAAGGGCCGGTGAAGGGCGAGTTCCCGGCCGCGCCCTCGCCCGGTTCTTTAAGAGAGCCGGGCCGAAAGGGAGGCGCCTGCGAGTATTGTCCGTACGACGGGCTTTGCGGCTATTTCGACGAGGCGGAAGCGGTCGTTCTTGATGACGCGGCGGAGGAGGAACCTTGAGCAGCGGCCCTTCCGACCAGCCGATTCGCGAGGAGGCGCTCGACACGCGCCGCAGCTTCATTTACGAAGCGCCAGCCGGTTCCGGCAAGACGGCGCTCCTGGTGGCCCGTTACCTGGCGCTTCTCTGCGAAGTGAAGGACCCGCGGCAGGTTCTTGCCATCACGTTCACGAGAAAGGCCGCTGCCGAGATGGCCGAGCGGATAGGCGCGGCCCTCAAGGCGGCATTCGACGCCGCGCCCGCGCCGAATGGCGAGTGGGAGGCACGTCTTCACGAGCTTGCGCGAAGGGCGGCTGAGGCGCACGCCGGAAAGAAAGCGATTCTCCTTACTCCCGGCGCCCTTCGCGTCACCACGTTTCATGGCTTTTGCGCGGAGGTGGTGAGAGGCTGGCCCCTCGAAGCCGGCTTCCCGCCAGGTACGGGACTGCTGGAGGACCTCGGCCAGAAGGCGCTCATTGACGAGGCCGTGTCCAATTACATGGGCGAGCTTGTCTCCGGCGCGGGAGATGAGGAAGAGATGGGCGCTTTCAAGCGGCGCCTCGCGGCGGCCAACAACAGGCTTGCCACGCTCAGCGGCCAACTGGCGGAGCTGCTCGCGAGAAGGGACCGGCTGCCAGCCTTTGCAAATCTGCTGGCGAAAGGCGATCCCGGAGCGGCTCTGGAGGAAAGGCTTTCCAGGCTGCTGGACGTTTACATCGAGGCGGTGTCGGCCTACTTCATCAAGAACGCATCGCGCTGGCGCGCGCTCAAAGAGGCGCTTGGAGAATCCGAGATGGGAACCGCCATGCCGGCGGAAGTTCCGGGTGGAGGTGTTGCAGGTTTGGAGGAGTGGCGAAAAGCGGCCACCGTCTTCCTTACAAAGGCCGGAACTCCTCGCCAATCTCTGACGCCGTCCAATGGTTTTCCAGGCGGTTTCGGCAAGCGTGACGATGCCGCTTTGATCAAAGAGCTTCCCGGTGAGGTGGCCTCCACGCTTCATTTTCTGCAAGCCCTGCCGGAGTCCGGAGACGATCCCTGTGGCGCATCGGAGCTTGGGGACGTGCTGCTGCTCGCGGCCAAGGCACTCGCATGGCTTCAGAGCGCGCAGGCCGAGCGCGGCATTGATTTCATGGCGCTTGAGTTGAGCGCCCTGAAGGCGCTTGGACGCCAAGACTGCCCTGGCGATAGCCTGATCTTCAGCCACGAGCGGCTGCGCCACCTCTTGGTTGACGAGGCGCAGGACGTAAATGACAGCCAGGTGAAGATCCTCGGGCTTCTGGCGGAAGGATGGTCCGAAGGTGACGGGCGGACCATCTTTGTCGTTGGAGACCCGAAGCAATCCATCTACCGTTTCCGGCGGGCGGAGGTCAGCCTCTTCGAGGACCTTAGGGAGAGGGGACTTGCGAGGCGCGACGAGGAACGATTGCGGATGGCTCCTCGTTCGCTGTCCCGAAACTTCCGGTCGAGGCCTTGCCTCGTCAACTTCTCAAACTCCCTGTTCGCGCGGGTAATGGATGCGCCCAAGCCCGAGTACGACGAGGCGCGCTTCGAAGCCTCCGTGCCCGAGCGCGAGGAGGCCGCCGTGCCCCGCGAAATAGAGGTGGCGCTATTTTCATGCAGGGCGCGGGGAAGCAAAGACGAGCGGTGGCGCGCTTCCCCGGAAGCCCGCCAAATGGAAGCGGCCTGGGTCGCAAGACGCGTCTCGGACTTGATGAATGAGATCAGCCTGGAATCGGGCGGGGCGGCGCATAAGACGATCGCCGTTCTCGTTCCGGCCAGGACTCACCTGGATATTTACGTCCGGGCCTTCGCGGACGCTTCCGTGCCGGTGAAGGTGGTGGAAGGGGTGGCGATGGCTGACCGCCCAGAGGTTCGGGCGCTGCACTCCCTGCTGGTGGCGCTTCTCAGGCCTCACGACGATTTGGCCTGGGCTCAAGCCTTGAGGGCGCCGTGGTGCGGCGCCTCCGACGCCGATCTGGCCAGGATTGCGGCTCTGCCCGCCCCGACGTGGGCGGAGCGCGTCGTCTCGCTAAAGGAGACGGGAGGAAGAATCGGGCGGTTCGCAAAAGCCATCGCCCCCTTCCTCGCGACTTTCGGGCGCGGTGACTTGAGCACGGGCCTTCTGGGCGTGTGGGAGGAACTCAACGGCCCATCGGTTTTTGCTGACAGATGGGGCAAGAGGGCGGCCGCCAACGCGCTGGCTTACATTGGCCTGCTTACAAGGGCCGGCGTTGGCGAAGAGGCGATAGAAAGCGTGGAGAGAAAACTCGGCGCTGCTTACACTCCTCCAGATCCGGGGGCCGCCTTTTCGAGCGTTTCGCTAATGACCATCCACAAAGCGAAGGGGCTCGAATTCGATTTTGTCTTCGCGGCGGGGCTCGATTACCTTCCAAAGCGGGGGCGCGAGAACGACGGCCAGCCTTTCGTCATGACGCGCGTTCCTGGAAAGGAGCGCCTGGATCTCGCGGCGGTCTCCGCCGACAGGCGCACGGGCAGGAAGACTCTCGGATTCCAACTGCTTTCGGAGCTTGAGTTCAGAAGGAGCCTTTCGGAACACAAAAGACTGATGTACGTCGCGGCCACGAGGGCGCGCGAGGGGCTCGCGCTGAGCGCCCTGCGATCCCGCAAAAAGGATGAGGAGGATTGCGGGAACGACGCCAGTTCGGGTATGGCCGGCTGGCTTCGTGACGCGTTCGAGGAGTGCGTTTTTGATGATGTTCCCGCTCGCCTTCTTGAAGATCCGGAGGCTCCGGCGGCCGAAGGCGCGAAAGCGCCTGCCGGGCAAGAGGCCGCTGCTGCGCCTCCCTTCAAGCCACAGCCGTTGCCATACACGATCCACTCTCCCTCCAACCTTCGCGAGATTGATGACGAGACGGCGCTGCCGTCGGCCTACGCTGAGAAGGCAACCGAGCCTTGGGCCAGGGAGAAGGGAGTGGTCATGCACCGGCTCTTCGAGGCGTTGGCTTTGGGCCGCCCGCTTCCGTCACCCAACGCGGTTGCCACGGCTTTCTTGAAAGAGGGGTTGGGTGGCGATGAAGCGGCGAGTCAGGCGGCAAGAGCGCTTGAGGAAGTGGCGAGAGCGTGGAATTGCGAAGCGTTCGCCAAGGCGAGGGAAGGCGCCGAATATCTGCCGGAGTACGGCCTCGAAGTAGCGGAGACCACGGAGCGCATTCTGGCCGGGCGGCTGGACCTCCTTATAAGGACGCGCGATGGCGCGGTGGTCGTTGACTACAAGACCGGTTCGCCCGCTGGAGACGCCGAGGAGTGGATGAACCGGGAAGTCCGCGCCTACGCCCCTCAGATCGAAGCTTACAGGCGCATGGCCGCGGCCTGCTTGGGACTTGACGCGGCGAAGGTCGGCGGCGCCGTGCTCTTCACCGCCGTTCCAGCGCTGAGATGGGTATGAGGGATGGGGGGCCAAAAATGGAAGGTTGAAGATTGAAGGTTGGATTATGAGTGTTGAATGAGAAGGGAGCACCTCCATTCATCCTTCATGCTCTCCGTACGGAGGATACATGACTGAAAGCCTCGCGGTTTCGATGCGGAAGTTCAACGGGACGTTCTGGGCGGCCATCGCCGTGGAGCTTCTCCACTGCCTCGCCTCTTATACGATGCTGGACTACCTGATCGTCTATCTGGCGCAGGACCTCGGCTTCGGCGACATCCGCGCCAACGCGCTGTATGGAATGCTCTTGTTCGCCGGGTACTTCCTCCCTATACTGCTCGGCGCGCTCGCCGACCGCTACGGCTTCAGGCAGACGATGGTCGTCTCCCTGACGGTCATGGTCGCCGGATATTTCCTCGCCAGCCGCATGACCTCCTACTCCGGAATGCTGGCCGGGTTGATGGTCATCGCCCTGGGCGGCGCCGTGATAAAGCCGGTCATAGCGGGCACCGTCAAAGCTTCATCGGACGACACGAACCGCTCTCTCGGATTCTCAATTTACTACACCGTGATCAACATCGGCTCCTCGATCGCCCCGTTCCTGGCGAACGGAGTGCGAATCACCACGGGACACCCGGCGTTGATCCTGGTGGCGTCGGGCGTCGTCGAGGCGGTCGCCCTCGGCGTGACCTTCGTTTTCTTCAAGAACCTTCCCGTTGACGAATCGGCGAAGGCGAAGCCGCTTATCAGGGTTCTAAGCGAAATGACGGTCGTTCTAGGCAACGCGCGCCTGATGACTACGGCGGGAGGCTGTGCCGCGATTTACTTCATCGGCGGACATTACGAGATGGCGGGGGACGCGCTGGCTTTGGCGGTTGCCGTCTGGATAGCGGCCAACCTTTTATGGGATTTCGCGGGCAAATCAATAACGGGGGAAAATTGGGGAAGCCACGCGCTGCTTGACCGCCAGCGCTTCGGGGACGGGCGTCTTTTGAGCTTCATCTTGATCTTCTCGGGAGTATGGGCTCTTTACAGCCAGATATGGACGAACATTCCCCTCTACATCACTTCACTCGACCCGGCCATGAAATCGCGCATCGAGTGGTTCCAGGCCGTTGACCCGATCATGATCGTCCTCTTCCAGGTGCTCATCGGGAAATGGATGGGGCGCTTCAGGCCTTTGCCGAGCATGGTCGCGGGCATTGTCATATCGGCGTTTGCCGTGGGAACCGTAAATATCTTCGGTTCAAGCTTGGGCGCATGGTCGGTGGGCATATCGCTCGGCATCTGGTCAATCGGCGAGATGATGTTCAGCCCGCGCTCGGTTGAATACGTCTCCGTCATCGCCCCGAAGGACAAGCTCGGTCTCTATATCGGGTATGGCTTCCTGCCGCTCGCCATCGGCTTCGGCGCCGGCCCCTCGCTCGGCGCGTTTCTCGTCCACTTTTTTGAACGCGCCGGCCACCCCGGATGGGTATGGTACGGCTTCGGCCTCTGGGCCCTCTGCGTCGCCGGAGCCCTGGGGGCGTATGACAGAATGATAAAGAAGAAGGATGATGGATGATGGATCAACTTATAAACTGCTTCTCGCGAGCGCCACTTCCCGCCAGCCTTCGCTGAGGGTGCGCACCAAAAGCCTTCCTTCGGGAAGCTCGAAGAGGACGGAGCGGCCGGCGCCGCCTCCGGTTTCGCTCCAAGTCAGCGAGAGGCCGGTTTTCTCGATGGCCTTCACGGCGCCTTCGATGTTCCTGGCACCGACGCCGGATTCAAGCGGCGCTTCGGAGGTGAATAGCCTGGCACCGCCGATGATGCCGGCTCGCCAGCGGCGCTTGACGCAGCCCTTCGCTTCGAGCGCGAGGGAGAGCGCATGACAAGCTTCGTCGGCGTACTTCGCCGGCAAATCGGTTCTGGCGTCGGATGGCGGGCGCGGCCCCGGAAGAAGGACGTGGGCCATCGCGCCTATCCGGGCGGCCGGGTCGTAGAAGGCCAGCGCCACGCAGGAACCGAGGCCGTAGATCGCGAGCGCCCCCGGCCCCCCGGAGATGGCGAATTCTCCAATGGCTACGGTGGTTCGCTGCTCATCCACTTAAAAACTCCCTGACATCCGGCTTCAGGTATATGTTCTCGGTGTCGCGCCCGCTTACTTCGCGGCGCAGCAGCTCCGCCTTGTCCATCGGATGAAGGAAACGGTTGACGATCAGGATCTCGCGGCCTCTTACGATGCACAAAGCGCCTTCGCTTCTGATGCGGCCGGTCTCCCTGTAGGAAATGCCCATCTTTTCGAGGGCCTCTTTAAGCTCCTCCAGAAAGGCTTCCCACTCCTGTTTCTTCCGCCAGCGCGCCAATCAAAGCCTCCTCAGTGGGGATTCTCCGCCTTCTTGACCACCGCCGCAATCTCTTCGTCGCTCAACGTCTTCGCGGCGGCCTTGGCCCGTTCCAGTATCGCACGAATGAGCTTTGGCGAGGCTTTCTTGCCGTGGTTCTCAAGCCAATATAGGGCGTTGGAGGCGCCGGACATGGGGCCTATCTCAATGCTGTGGCTTCTTCCGAACCATCCGGGCGGCGCCGCGGAGTAAACCATGTCGGCGACGGCCTTGTCTCCCTTTTTCAATCCCTTGACCATCGCCGAGGCGTGGATGCCGGTGCCCGTCCTGTACGCGTCTTTCCCAAAGACGGGATAAGAGAATGGAATCTTCACGCCCATCCAGCCCGCCACTTCGTCAACGCAGGAGGCGAGCCGGCCGAGGTCGTTCTTGATCACCCCCTCCATTTTCAGGTTGACTAGAAGAAGGTCCATGGGCGTGTTCCCGGCGCGCTCGCCAAGGCCGAGAAAAGCGCCGTGGAGCCTGTCCGCTCCCGCCTCCCACGCCGCCAGCGCCGTCGCGACGCCCAAGCCGCGGTCCTGGTGGCCGTGCCAGTCAATGGCCACGCTCTCGCCCGATTCGGAAACGACTTTCCTGAGAAAAGCGACCATCCTTTTTGCCCCAGCGGGAGTGGCGAAGCCAACGGTGTCGGCGATGCAGAGCCTCCTGGCGCCGCTCTCCACGGCGCTCAAGCAGAGGCGCCTTAAGATCTCTGGCCGGGTTCGCGTAGCGTCCTCGGTGACGAACATGGCGCTAAGGCCGGAGCGGACAGCTTCGGAAATGGCCGTCCGCGCCGCCTTCTCCACGAAGGCGACGTTCCATCCCTCGGCCAACTGGCGAACCGGGCTAGATCCTATGAAAGTAGCCACTTCAATCGGAATGCCCGCTTTTTGCGAAATGTCTATGACGAGCCGGACGTCCTCGGGTTTCGTGCGCGCGGCGCAGTTGAGCGAAAGCGGCAGCCTTGCGCGAGCGACCTCGCGCGCGAGTTCCAGCGTGTTCGCGGCATGAAGAGGGCCGGCGGCGGGCAGGCCTATGTCAATCGCCTGAATCCCAAGAGATGAAATAAGGTGCAGGAACTCCTTCTGGTGTTCTATCTTCGGGGCTTTAACCGACGGGCATTGAAGGCCGTCCCGGAGCGTCTCGTCGTCGAGTTCAACCGCCCCCTTCGAGCGGGGAGCGACCGTGTCTCCATGGTTCCAATCGTAAATCAGCGCCTTGGTTTTTCTCACCCGCCACCGGCCTCAGCGCCCCGTGAACTTCGCGGCGCGCTTTTCGATGAAAGCGCGCGTCCCCTCTTTCATGTCCTTTGTCGCGCAGGCCAGGCCGAAGAGAGTCGCCTCGTAGTAGCAGGCCTCCTCCAGCGGCATGTCCGCGCCGAAGGTGACTGCTTCGATGCAGTACGTTGCCGCCAGCGGCGCTTTGGCGGCAAGCTTCTCGGCGAGGGCAAGCGCCTCTCCAAGCAGTTGCTCTGGAGCGAAGAGCGCGTTCACGAGGCCAACTTCCTTCGCGCGGGCGGCGGAAATCCTGTCGCCGGTAAGCAGAAGCTCGAGCGCCACCGAGCGTCCGGCCAGCCTCGCGAGCCTTTGCGTTCCGCCGTAGCCAGGCATGATGCCCAGATTTATCTCCGGCTGTCCGAACCACGCCGTTTCGGACGCCAGCCTGATGTGGCAGGCCATCGCAAGCTCGCATCCGCCCCCGAGCGCGAAACCGTTGACTGCGGCCACGACGGGCTTTGTAAATCGCTCGATGCGCCTGAAAAGCGCCTGTCCGCTGAGCGCGAATGCCTTGCCGCCTTCGGCGTCAAGGCCAGCGATCTCCGTTATGTCGGCTCCGGCGGCGAAAGCTTTCGGCCCCGCGCCGGTGAGCACGACGGCGCGAAGCGCATCGTCGTTCTCGGCCTCGCCAAACGCCGATGAAAGCTCGCCAAGCGTGGCGCGGTCAAGCGCGTTAAGCTTTTCGGGCCTGTTGAGGGTGATAAGGCAGACGGCGCCTTTCTTTTCGGCCGCGATGTTCTTGAAATCGCTCATGAGCCGTACTCCTTCTATTCTTTCGTCTGGCGCGCCTCGACGAATTTGAGGCGAAGCATTCCGAATCCGACCTGGACGCCCGATTTCATTGGAGTGAGAATGCCGGTTGGAATTCGCTTTCCGTTGATGTAGGTGCCGTTGAGCGTTCCGACCTCCTCGGCCAGGTAGAAGGTCCCGTTGCTGTAGATCAGCTTGGCGTGGCGGCGCGAGACCGAGCGCTTCACGTCCTCGCCGGTCAGGTCAATATCGGGAGTTATCCCCGTTACGGGATCCTGCCTTCCTATAAGCGTGATCTCCTTGTAAACCTGAAACACCTTGAGGCTCTCCTCCGCGATGAACTGCGCGAGCACGGGAGGTTTCTCGGCCTCTTCGGGCTCGCCTTGCTGAATCTTCACGGAGGAGAGGGGAGGGGAGTCATCCAAGGCCTTTCTCAGCAGCGGCTCGTTGCCTTCCTTGGCCCAAAGCAAATCAAGCTGTTCCGTGGTCTCCCGCAAACGCATGGAGAGCTTGCGGAGCATCCTGATCGCGATCTCGATGTTGCTCTTGATCATCTGGTCGAAGATCGCGCCGTTGATGACTATAAGCTCCGAATCTTCGAGCGCCACGGCGGTCGCGGTTCGCGGCAACCCCTCCAACAGGCTCATCTCACCGAAAAAATCGCCCTTTTCGAGAACGCGCGAGAAGCGCTTCTCGCCGCCGATGGTTCGCGACAGCTCGACGGAGCCGGCTTGAATCACGTACATCTCGGCTCCAGGGTCCTGGTCCTTGAATATGACGTGGCCCTTGGAGTAGGGCACCACGAAATCTTTCAACGGGTTCGCCATTTGGCCTCCGCCACTTCAGGAAGATGAGTTTACGGCAACAACGTTATTGGAATCAATCATGAGCCGGCGCCTCAATGACCATCTGGCCCGATTCGGCGGCGTCAATCTTCCTGAGAAACGCGGCGAAGGCCTCGTAACGGCCGGGCTCGACGATCTCGAATGGCATGGCCAATTTGCGCTTGTACGTAACGGTTCCGCCAGTGACGGTGGTGGCCAGGTGATAGGAGCCAAAGGGAGTGTCGAGGCTCAGGTTCGGTGGCGTGTAGTCTGTCTTGGCGCCATCGGGCAGTTTGAGAATGATGGTTTGGAACAAGAACATGAACCCGCCCGTCGTCAAAGGCAGCGTGCGCTCTTTCAGGCTCGCGAGCGACTGGGACAAATTGAGGCGCGGCAGCGGCTCGTTTACGGTGAGCTTCCGGCCGTCGCGGACGGCGAACCCCTGCACTTTGAGTTTGTAGTTCCATCCCAGGGGTTTGCCGGCGTCCCCGAAATCCTTCACGTCGTACGATATCAGGTTCGCGTTTCCGTACTGGCGGGAAAGCGCGACCTGCAGGACCTTGTCCCACTGGTCCTTGCCGACGCGCTGAAGGGTTGAGCGCAGTGATTCGCTCGAATCGGGGTCCAGCGTTTGGTGGTGGTCCACTTCAAGGCCGCCGTCCGGAAGCAGCGTCCTCTGCTCCTCCTGGCTCGTATCCTGCCACGGGCGCAGGTTGGCCGGGATAGTGCAAACCTGCCACGGCTCGGTGTCCGTCACCTTGAGAGCGCGCGCGCCCTGCAAGTACCAGGGCAAGACATCCGGGGCCCGGTAGGCGTTTTGAAGCGCGTAAAATGAGGGCGCCTTGGCGTCGAGGTCCACTTCAAGAACAGGCGCCGTGTACTGGTCCATTCGGGGAAGGCCGTTCCTGTCCAGCCTGTTGGGGACTGGTTCGGCGAAGAGGACCTTGTAAGGAATCCCCGCCAGCTCGAAAAAAGCGCAAACGACGGGGATGCGGTTTCCACGCCTCGTCATGAGGGTTTGGGTCGGGTCCTGCCACGCTCCGCCGTCCTCGCCGTCTATCTCTTTGAGCGCGTACCTGACGATAGCCTCCGCCTTTGCCGCTGGCGATGCGGAGTTTTTGACGGCTTCCGCGTAACGGGCTTCAAGTTCGGGCGTGATTTGGAAAGTGCCGGTAAGGCGGTTCTTCAGAAATAGCCCCAAGTCGTTCCACGTCACGCCGCCCTCCGCTTCAACGAGCGGGACGAAGAGGGTCCGGTAGGGCGCGTTTGGCTCTGGCGCCAGCCGCGGCATCGCCCTGAACTCCCAATCCTTGACCAGCAGATCTCCATCCCTCTCTTCTTTAGCGGCGCGGGGAAGGTTCTGCTCGTAAAAGCGCATGGGCATCGAGGCGGGGTATTCGAGCCGCCACTGGGTCCTGTGGAAGGGTTTCTCGATGTCCTGGAAGAGAAAGACCTCCGGCGTTATGTACGAATCGGGCTTGATTTCATTCGGCGGCAGGAACGTCAAATACTCGTACTCTATGAGATCACCGGCTTCCAGCCCCTGCATGCTGATGGTCTGCTTGTCTGGAATCATCTCAGGCTCGACAATGCGGCCGTCCGGCTTTACGGTGCGCACGGAGAGGACCACCTGGCCGCGGAAGGACTGCTCTCCCTCCCTGTCCACGCCGTCCTTATTGTTGACGCGGATTACGCCGTGGTAGCGCTCGAGCGAGGAGCCATCCGGTTCGACGCGGGTAAACTGCTGGTCGAGAACGAGGGACGACGGCGCCATCTCCGGCCCCTCCGTTTTGTCCTGCGCGAGAACCTGTTCGAGGCTTAGGTGGTGGCTCTCAAAAGGAAGCTCGCCGCCGAGAACCCAGCGGGCCAGGTCAATCTGAAAGGTTCTTGGGCGGCGCTTCTTGAGCTGCCCCCAGACGGCGAAAGCTTCGGCATCGCGGCCCAGGCGGAACAGCTCTCGGGCCAGAAGCATGGACGCGTCCACGTCTTCCGGATCCTGTGCCAGGATCGCCTTCAGGTGCTCGACAGCCGCCGCGCCTTCGCCGGCGCGCGCCTCCACTTTTGCAAGGCGCATGGCGTACAAAAGGTCCCTGTCGCCGTAATCTTGCGCCTCTTTGTTCAGCAAGGCCTCGAGCGCGCCAAGTTGCAACGTCGCTTCGAGGTAGTCCTCCATCTCGGGATCGTTGTGGCGCAGGCGGCCGAGCCGGCCAATCGCCTCTTTTTGCGTCTTTCTGTCGCCAAGGGACGAGGCGAAGCCGATCCAGGCGCTCTCGACCTCCTCGCTCTCCGGGTGCGAGGAACGGACAATGTTCAGGGCTTCCCGCGCTTCGGCGATCCAGCCTCGCTGTTGCAGGCGCGAGGCGAGGCGCAGGCCCCAGCGGTAGTCGCCTGGATAGCGTTCCAGAAGCTCCTTCAGTATGGGCAGGTCGTCGTCACTGTCCGAGTTCACGCTCTTCATGAGGGCCACGCAGAAGCGGGCCAGCGGACAGCCGGCGTCGGTGGTGGCGATGGCGTCAACCGCCCGTTCGGCGCGGCTTTGCGCCAGCTTCGCGGGCAAGTCGTCCGCCTGGAAGAGATATGCCTGGGCTATAAGAAGGTTCCAGATCAGGCAGCGCGGCGCTTTGGCCGCGGAGGCTTCCAGTTGGAACCGTCCTTTGGCCACGTCGCCCATCCACCGGTTGAACAGGCCCAAAAGGGCGCCGTATCTTGGATCGTCCTTCGGGAAATCCTTTCAAATCTCAACGGCAACGGGCCGAGGTTCCTGGATGGCGCCAAAGGCCCTGGCGCCGCGAAGGGGCCGTCGGCGTTGACCGTAACTGGAAGCGCGCCGCCATTGTCCCGCAGGAGAGCGACGTGAACTCCCTCGCCGTTGCCAGAAGCGAAAACCTTGAGCAGAAGCGCGTGCCTGCCCGTCTTGAGCGAGAGCCTTTGATAAGCCGATGGGTTCTCCTGGCGGCTGAAGTTGTCCTTGCGCAGTACCTCGCGGCCGTCCAGCCGAACCGCGAAGGAGGTGGCGCCATTGACGTAAAGAATGGCCTCGGAGTCCGCCGTCACGCTGAATGGCATCAGAGCGTAGTAATTGTATTCGCGGTCATCCGGCGTATCGTAGAGGGGCGGCCGCACGGCTGGAGTGTCCCAACTGGAGGCTTGCCAGCCGAGCCCGGCGTAATTTCCCTCTTCCGGCGGCGTAACGCGCAGAAAGTCGAGCCTCGCCAAATTTCCTTTTGTCACCGCGAAGTACGCGCGATTCAGAAAACCGGCGGAGCGCTGCGCCGCCTCTCTCTCCGCTCCGTTTGAGGCCCTTGCCGCCATGCGGTAGGCCAGCCACCTGAGATTGAACCGAACCGCTGGCTCCATGCCCTCCTCGTTGAGCAAAATGGGAAGGCTGTCGCTGATGAGCTTGGACGTGGCGCTGTTAAAAAACGCTTCGTCCGAAATGATGTCCTCGAGCAAAAAAGCCACCGGGCTCTTGGGGTCGCGGCGAAGCCCCTCCACCGCGGCGATGACCGCTTTCTCGCGCTCGCCGTTCGCGAAGTGGGCCTGGGCCAGGGCGAACGCGGCGAGCGCGTCCCGTGGATCGGCTTCCAGTTCGGCGGCAAAGGCCTTTTCCATCCGCGAGGCTTTGGCGCCCTCCAGCGCCTCCTTCCATGCCGGCGAAGGCGGAGCGATCGCCGCGGTGCCCGCGGCTGTCAGCCACGCCGCGGCGACAAGAGCGGTTCTCAAGCGGTTCATGGCCGGCCTCCCTTCTTGATAACGCTTACCGTCTCCGATGTCACCTGGTCAGCGTGGATACAGAAGTTGCGGAAGGCGGCGTAGTCCTTGGGCTCTACGCGCCTCACGGAAAGGGCCACTTCAACTGAAACGGCCAGTTGTCCATTGTCACGGGTCACGGTTCGCCTCACGGTTCCAAACGGGCTTTCGATGGACGCTTCTTGCGGGGCCGCCGCCTCGCTTGAAGGCGCGAGCAGGTAGGTCACCGTGTAGCTCTGTTTCCACGGGTATGAAATCACCAGAGGGTAAGTCCTTGAGGTCAGGCTTCCGTATTGGCCCGAAAGGTCCATGGAGCCCATCCAGACCGGAATATTTTGGCGGCCCGGGCCGTCAGGCCGCGCGGCGTTTCCAAGCTCGCCGTTCATTTCAATGGTCACAGGCAGATCAATGTCGGAGAGGTCGCTGAATTTGGCTGATTCTATCCTGGTCCCAGGGAAGTTGTTGCTGAGCCCCTTTTCCAGTTGCTCACGCTGTTTGGCCGCGTCCTGGTAGGTCTTGCGCACCCAGGCGCATTCCTGGCCCTTGAAGGCGATCTTGGCGCTGAACGGCTCCATCGTTGAACCGGCCAATGGGCCGAGCTTGTATTGTGCGCTATAAACGTTGCTTGCCACGCCGTCCGCCGGCGTCGTCACCCGCTTGGAGCGCCCCTGCGGCCATACCAGGAGCACTTCAACGCCCTGGTCCTGGTAGGGAAGCTCGCGAAGTCCCGAATACTCAGCCGTTCCGTCCAGGAAAAGGTCTAGCGACGGGACGTAACAGATGGCGTGGTTGAAGGCCGACAACGACGCCGGCGCATCGGCGATGGCGCCCAGGTTGCGCGTCCGCACCAGCACCATGCACGCGTCAAGACCCGCCTCCCTCAGCATCGCCGTCATCAGAAGAGCCTTGTCCTTGCAGTCGCCGAAGCGGCGCTCGAAAATCTGGCGGACCTTGTATGGCTTGTAGCCGTGCACGCCGAACTCCAGCCCGACGTAACGCGTCTGCCGCGCGACCCACGCGTGAATGGCTCGCGCTTTCTCCTCGTCGCTGGAAAGCCCCTTGACGAGCGACGCTACCTGGGCGCGCACCGCGCCGGTGACCTCCCACTGGTCCTGAATGAACTTGGCGTACCAGGCCCCGAGGGCGTCCCAATCCGCGAAAGTTGAAACGTGAATGTAGGGGCTAATCTCGGCGAGTCCCGGCATCTGTGGTTCCTGTTGAAGGCGCGGGATGTCGCGCGCGGTCCAACTGTATATTTTCTGGCTGGCCTTCGTGGCCACGATCGGCTGGACGCCGAGCCTTTCCTGTCCGACGTGCAACTCCATGGAGGAGGGGAGAAGCAGGGTGTAGCGCTTGAGCTTGACCGGCGCGCTTTCGGCGAAGAACTCCATGTCGCCGAAATAGGCGCCGTAATCGTTGCTGTCGGCGATGTCGGAGACCAGGTACTCCAGCCAGACGGTGTCGCCCGGCTGAAGGCCGCTGAAATTTAGGACCATGTTGCGGTTTCGGTAGTATAAGCGGTATTCGGGGTCGGACAGCGCGTCGGTCACGAACGAGTCGGCGTGAATACGCGTGCCGTCAGGCTTCATGATGGAGGCCTCCAGGACGCGCACCTCCTGCCTGTCTGGGTCGAAGGGTATGGTTACATACTGCATTTGTCGCGCGGCACCTTCCTGCAATAGACGGATTACGCGCTGGGTATAGCGGCTCGACATGCCGGATGGCTGCACCTCGATCACGGTGTTGTCCGCCAGAATTACAACCGGCTGGTCCCCGTCTTCCGGGCCAATTTCCGGCAGGTCGTTCCTTTCCGTCCTGTAGGCGTCATAAAAAACCGTTGCCTGTGGGCGCAGGTAGGCCATCTTTCGCTTCCATCCGTCCTCTTGCGGCTTCAATTCCAGCGCCTTCTGATAGCAGGAAAGCCCCGCGTCGCGTTCATCGAGCGCAAGGAGGATGTCTCCCATCAGCGCCTGGCCTTCAGCCCAATCGGGCGCCCAAACAAGAGCGGGCGCCAAGACGTCGCGGGCTTCGGAGGGCCGGTTCAGCGCGAGCAGATATAGGGCCTGGCCTCGAATTCCCTCGCGGCTGAAGGGGACCCGGTCCCGGAACTGGCCGTAGAGCGCCTCTTCCTCCTTTGTCTGGCCGGAGCCCTTGAGGCCGGTGATGAGTTCGAGATAGGCCTCGTCCTGGGCCTGGTGGGTCTTCAAGAACTCCTTGAGCGCGTCAAGAAGCGCGACTGGTTCTTGAAGCGAGCGCAGGGCGTCGAGCAAGGTTTGCTGCACGACCTCGCTGTTCGGGAATTGTTCTCGCGCCCTCCTGATGTCGGCTTCGGCGATTCCATCGGTCAGAAACTGCAAGCGGGCGCGGTTCCGCGCGCAGCGCGCGGCGAGGAAATCCGGCTCGGCGGCCAGAGCGCGGTTCAAGAACCTGAGCCCTGGGATTGGCATGTTCCTGCGGAGGTAGTATTCCCCTAACTTCAAAAGGGCCGCTCCGTTTTCTGGATCGAGCGCCAGCGCCTTCTGGCACGCGTCCCTCTGAAGGTTGTGGTCCGGCTCGGCCTGCGCGAGCGCAAGATAGGCCCACGGGTCCTTGAGAGCCTCCGCGGCGCGGCGTAGCGCTTCCGCGTCAGGGTGCTCGGTCCTGTCGAAAGTCTTGGCGCGGGCCAGGTATTCGCCGTAAAGCTCTTCGGTTTGAGGGCCGCCGCTTTTCGCGCGAGACTTGAGCAAAGCGCCCGCGTCGTAGGCTTTTAACGTTGAAGGCGGAGCCCCGTTTTTCGCGAGAACCACATCGAGCGGTTCCGAGACGTCTTTCAAACTGGAGGTGCATTTGACGCCTTGAATCGCTTCGCCCGACGCGTTCGTGATTCTCAGCGTGAAGTTCCAGCCCGACTCCTGGTTGCAGACCTTGACCAGAATGACGTTCCACCCCTTGCGAAGCGTGCAGCCGTCGGCGAACTGGTCGAAGGCAAGGCCGTTGTAGCGCTTGCTTTCTCCGATTTTTTCGCCATCCACCCAAAGCCTGTAGGCCTCGTTGTAGCCGCCGCGAAGGACCGCTTCGGTGTCGCGCTCGACAAAGACCAGGGATGCCGCGTAACCGGCGACCTTCTCGGAAGGGTCGAGAAGGGCGTCGAGGCGCACAAGCTCGTCTCCTTGGGCCTCGGGGGCCCGCCGCCAGGAAATCTCATGGTCCTTGCCGAAAAAAGTTCCCTTGAAATCGAGCTTTCGCTCTGGATCGTAGAAAGTATCCCATCCCAGCTTGTTGTCGTCCGAGTAAGGTCCCAGCACGAGCCAAGAAGTGATGAACCCCTGCTTGCTCGTAAGCGCCTTGGCCTCTTCCAACCGCCCCGTGTTGCTGTAAGTCCTTCGCAACAGCTCGCGAGCATGGGCGCGTGTCTCTGGCTGCGCGTCCAGGGCGCTCTCGATACGCTCGAGTACGCTTATGAAGGGCGCCGGATCGGCGGTCTGCCCCGCCACGGCGGCCGCGCGGTAGATGGCGACGATCCCCTCGGCCGAACCGCGCTTCTCCCACGCCATCTTCAGCGAATCTTCGAGCCTGGATTGGAAAATATCCTTCGCCGGCAGCGGCAGAGCCAGGAGAAAAAAGAGCGCCGCCATGAAACGGGGCCATGTTCTGATTGCTCTCAAAGAGATCACCTCTCAGAAAAGAGAATCGTTTAGTTGCGGGAAGCCGGGATGGCGAAAGGGCGGCAACGGGTCATGCCGCTTGCGTGCTTGATGCGCCTTGCCTCTCTTCGCCGTTTCGGCCCTGCCGCCCATGCCGCCTCAAAAAGACATTTTATCCCGCCGCCCCCCAGGCCGTCAATGAAAAAATGACGCTTCGCTTCTTTTCGGCCTTCCGCTCGTTGGGGTATACTGAAGCCGCTGGCGGAGATCGCTTGGCGCTATAAGGAGTTGGCATGGCCTCTCGGCACTCTGGAGAAGATATGAAGGCGCTGGTGGAACGTTACGCCGCCAAATTGCGGGAGGAATTCAAGAAGGGCGGGCGCGAGGAGGTTGCATCCGACTCCGGCTTCAGCGTTTCGCCCCTCTACACGCCGCTGGATATTCCAGAATTCGATTACATGGAAAATCTTGGGGTTCCCGGAGAAGCGCCGTTCACGCGGGGGGTCCAGCCGACCATGTATCGAGGGCGGCCATGGACGATGCGCCAGTACGCGGGTTTCGGGACGGCGGAGGAATCGAACGCGCGCTACCGCTATCTTTTGGAACAGGGCCAAACGGGCCTGTCGGTGGCATTCGACCTTCCAACCCAGATGGGCCTCGATTCGGATGACCCGCTGGCCGAGGGCGAGGTTGGCAAAGTCGGCGTAGCCATTGACACGCTTGGCGACATGGAGACGCTCTTTCTGGGGATACCGCTCGGCCAGGTCTCTACCTCCATGACCATCAACGCCACGGCATTCGTCCTGCTCGCGCTCTATATAGCCGTGGCGGAAAAGCAGGGCGTCGCCCAGGAGAAGCTCTCCGGCACCATTCAGAACGATATTTTGAAAGAGTACATCGCGCGCGGGACCTACGTCTTTCCGCCGCGCCCATCGCTCAAGATCATCACCGATGTCTTCGGGTACGCGGCTGGCAACTTGCCAAAGTTCAATACGATCTCCATTTCCGGTTACCACATCCGGGAGGCTGGCAGCACCGCGGCGCAGGAGATCGCCTTCACGCTTCAAGACGGGGCCACGTACGTGGAGGCGGCCGTGGAGAGCGGGCTGGACGTCAACGTCTTCGGCGAGAGGCTCTCCTTCTTTTTCAACGCCCACAGCAATTTTCTTGAGGAAATAGCGAAATATAGGGCCGCCCGCAGGCTCTGGGCGAAGATCATGAAGGAGCGGTTCGGCGCTACCAACCCCAAGGCCTGCATGCTCAGGTTTCACACTCAGACGGCCGGTTCGTCGCTGACGGCGCAGCAGCCGATGGTCAACGTCGTTCGCGTGACGCTCCAGGCTCTGGCGGCCGTACTCGGCGGAACACAGTCGCTCCACACTAACTCAATGGACGAAGCGCTGGGGCTGCCGACCCGGGAGAGCGCGGCGCTGGCGCTTCGCACGCAGCAGGTTGTCGCTTTTGAAAGCGGGGTCTGCGGCACGGCTGACCCTCTCGGCGGTTCTTACGCCGTCGAGGCCATGACGGATGAGCTTGGGAAAAGAGCCTCTGCGCTCATGGTGGAAATCGAGCGGCGCGGCGGCATGATAGAGGCGATAGAAAACGGCTGGGTGCAGGAACAGATTCAAGAGGCCGCCTACAGGTGCCAACAAGCCATCGAAAAAGGCGAGCGTATCATAGTCGGCGTCAACCGCTTCGGCGAAAACGGTGGCAGGACCGTGCCAGTGCTCAAGGTGGACCCCGCTCTTGAAAAAGCGCAGGTCCAAAGGCTCAAAGCGGTGAAAGCGGGAAGGGACAACGATGCCGTCGCGAAGGCGCTGCTGGCGCTTGAGAAGGCAGCGCGCAACGGCGAGAACATTATGCCCTTGACGCTCGGTGCCGTACGGGTTTACGCTTCCGTAGGCGAGATAACCGCGGCCTTGAAGAGAGTGTACGGCCAGCACGCGGCGAGGTGAAACAACTGGCGGGACATTTTCAAAGGACGGGGGTTTTCCGAAAGACTTATCTGTGGCATACTAAGAGAGTTCGGAGGACGGGATGGAGAGAATACTGTTGCTCGGCCGTGCGCGGATGGGCTCTTTGGCTTTGGACAAGGCGCTCATGGCGCTCTTTTTCTTTTTGGGTACGGCGCTCGGGGCCTACGTCGAGATTCCGCTGCCGTTCACTCCTGTGCCTTTGACCCTCCAGACCCTCTTCGTTCTTTTAGGGGCGGCGGCGCTCGGTGGCGGCTGGGGCGCGGCGGTTCAGTCGGCTTACCTCGGCGCCGGGGCCTTAGGCGCCGGATTTTTCGCCGGAGGCGCGGCTGGCCTCTGTCGCCTGTGGGGTCCGACCGCCGGGTACCTGTGGGCGTTCCTGCCAGCGTCCCTTCTTGTGGGCGGTCTTTATGGCAAGTGCCGCACGCTTTCTCGGCGGGTGCTGCTTCTCTCAAGCGCCGCTTTGCTGATCCTGATTTGCGGCGGGGCCTGGCTCGCTGTTTTCCTCAGGCTTTCCGCCGGGACCGCCTTCATCATGGGCGTGGCGCCTTTCTTGCCTGGCGAAGCGCTCAAAGTGGCCGCGGTGTCAGTGGCGGCGCCGCTCTTCGCGCGCCGGTGAGAGCGAAGATGAACGGGCGCTGTCTAACGGCGGCATTCATCGTTTTCGCGGGTGTTGGCGCCTCGGCGTACGACCCCGGAAGCGTTGAATCCCAGAAGGTGCGCGCTGCCGCCCTGGATGCTCTGGTGCAGGCCAAACAGGCGTCAATCCAGGCCGCGTGGAAAGAAATATTGAACATAGAGGCGCAGATAGCCCAGATGCCTCCTCTCGATAGTTCCGACTCCGATTCGCGCACGGCGGACAAGGCGCGCGAGCTGCTGGGCGCTGCCGAGAGGCGGCGTCTTCTCGAAGAGAGGCGGGTCCAGCTTCTAACGGAAATAACCAGCGGTTACGCCGAGTTGTCCGCCGCCCGGCAAATGCTGTCGGACGTCCGTTCGCAGTTGAAGCGCAACCAGCAGGTTCTTGAGGGGCATTGGGTGGTAACGGCCATGCCATCGGGAGTTCGGGGGGATTTCTACCTGAGCCAGAATGGAACGCTGGTGTCCGGA
>JBBIMN010000004.1:0-22245 GCA_037444385.1 Acidobacteriota bacterium
AAAATACTTGAGAAGCTCAAGAGGTGTAAAGTCATTTGAGAGACACTACACTAGGAATTCCAGGGCCACGTTATTTGGTTCAGCGCACGGCGGTCGCGAAGGCGACGCTATTGATGGCCGCGCGCGGCAGTTGCTTTGTCGCCGGGCCTTTCATGGCATTCTTGACGAGCCGATGATAAAATAACAATTAGTCGAGGAGGAGGAGTCATGGGAGGCGTTGAGAAACCCACTTCTTCTTATGGGCCCGAGCAGGGATGGGGTTATAATAATTTCCTCTAGGAGGTGTCTGATGCGCGCGATTCTGCTCTTGGCGATGGTGTGCGCTTTGGCTTTCGCCGCGGCGGCGGGATCTTCGTCCGCGAAATCGGCGGGCTTTATCCTCTCAAGCACTGCGTTTGAGCAGGGGAAACCAATTCCGGGGCGTTTTACGTGCGACGGGTTGGACATCTCTCCGCCGCTTGAGTGGAGCGGCGCGCCGGAAGGTACGAAGGCCTTCGCGCTGATCTGCGACGATCCCGACGCTCCCGTTGGCACGTGGGACCACTGGCTCATCTATGACCTGCCGCCAACGCTGGCGGGGCTTCCGGAGGGCGCCGGCAAATCCTCGCCGGTTCCCGCGGGAGTGGCCGAGGGCAAGAACAGTTGGGGAAAACCGGGCTATGGCGGCCCCTGCCCGCCGTCTGGAAAACCGCACCGCTACTTCTTTCGCCTATACGCCTTGAAATCGCCTTTGGGGCTCAAGGCGGGAGCTACGAAGGCGGAGCTTCTTGCGGCCATGCAGGGCCATGTTCTCGCGAGCGCGGAACTTGTCGGGACTTACGGCAGGCGGTGACTCGTGGGAGATACAGGGCCTCTCACGCTGCACTTGAACTCGGAGCCTGGTTTCAGGGGCGGAGAGGTGCAGACGCTCGGGCTCGTGGAACGTTTGCCAGCGGAAGGCTACGGGGCGCTCCTGTTGGCGCGCGAGGACGGACCTCTGTTGGAAAGGGCCCGCGCCGCCGGCGTCTACGCGATGCCGTGGCGCCCCTTCGGCGAGTTGGACCTCGCGGCCGCTTTCTCGCTGCGAAACGTGATCAAGCGCGAGCGCGTCGCGCTCATCCACGCCCACACCGCCCACGCCCTCACGCTCGCGCTCCTCGCGCGAGGCGGCCGGAAAGGCCCGCCGGTCGTGGCCCACAGGCGCGTCTCCTTTCCGCTACGCGGCCTTCTTTCGCGCGCGAAGTACCGGCGCGCCAACGCGATCATCGCGGTGGCCGGCGCGGTGCGCGATCTTCTCATTGAATCGGGGATGGAGCCCGAGCGCGTCCGCGTCATCCACTCCGGCGTGGACCTGGCGAGGTTCCGCAAGCTTCCCTCCAAAGCGGAGGCGCGCGCCGCGCTCGGCATTGACCCCGGCCGCCTCGTCGTCGGCGTCGTCGGCTCCATCGTTCCCCACAAGGGCCACAAGATTTTTCTCGACGCCCTCAACGGCTTCGCCATTGCGCGGAAAGAGGCCCTCGCCCTCTTCGTTGGTGACGGCCCGATGCGGCACGCCATCGAAAAAGAGGCCAACGCGCGCTGTCTGCGGGTGCGCTTCACCGGCCAGATGGCCGAGCCGGCGGCCGCCTACGCGGCGATGGACTTGTTCGTCCTGCCGTCGTCCAGCGGCGAGGGCTCGCCCGGCGTCGTGAAAGAGGCCGCCGCCGCGATGGTCCCGGTGATCGCCACCGACGTGAGCGGCACTAAGGAGATCCTTCGCGGCGAGGAGGAGGCGTTGCTCATCCCGCCCGGCGACGCGAGGGCGATGGCCGAGGCGATGCTCCGCCTCTCGGGCGACGCGGGGCTCGGAAGGGCGCTCGCCGAGCGCGCGAGGCGGCGCGCCGAATCCTTCTCGATGGAGGCGACGGCGGTGGAAACGGCGAGACTCTATCGCGATCTGCTGGGGTGATGAATCCTTTTCAATCTTGCGGGAATCAGGTAAGGGAAAATTTCTTTTAAGAGCGCTCTCAGCGCCTGCGGCTCAAGCGGCTTGCCGAGAACTTCAATCATGCCGGCCTTCTGGGCCGCCTCCACCCTTTCCACCGTAAGCCTTTTCGTCGCGCCGGCGAGGCGCGCCGCCGAAAGACGGGCGTCGCCCCTTATCTGGCGGCACGCCGCTTCCCAATCAAGTCCCTTTGCATCCATATCGAACAAAACCAGGTGGGGAGAAAAGGCGTAGATATGAAGCCCGGCATCGAAGAACGAGTTTGGCGCCTTCACTTCTAGCTCGGGGGAGAGCCGCCTGCACAATGCCAGGAGCTTGCGGCCCGTATCCTCCGGATACCCGGCCAAGAGAACTCTTCGCCGCCCCGGGGCAAGCTCCGGCGCGGAGGGCATTTTGTGCCGGGCCAGAAAAATATCCAGGTCTTCACGCCTGATCCTGTGGTGGCCGCCCGGAGTTGTGTAGGCCGGAAGGAGTCCCTGGAAAATCCAATGGCGGACGGTGTACGGGCTTACGTTGCAGTAGCGCCCGGCCTCCCACGTAGTAACCACCAAGCGTCCCGGCGCGCCCTTCATTTCATCTCTCGCGTTATGAACCCGCCTGGGCCCTCGGTAATGACTTTCCCGGAAAGAACTCCGCCGTCATCCACCTGGATGTGCGCCGCGCGAACGTCACCGATGATGCGCCCCGAAGGCAGCAGGTGAAACGTGGCCGAGGCCAGGATGTTTCCTTCGACGACGCCCGCGATCTGAACCTCGCGCCCGGTCACGTCGCCCTTCACGCGCCCGCCCGCGGCGACGAAAATCTTCTCGGTTGACCGCACGGAGCCTTCCAGGACGCCCTCTACCAAAAGATCCTCCTCGGTCACCAGAGCACCAGCAAGCCTCGCTGTCGCGTCAATCCGGCTGGCCATTCAGCCTCCACCGTTAACGATACCAGCATGAGACGCCAGGCGCAAGGAGACCTCCAGAGGTGAAGGTGAAAATGGCGGGGGCAGAACTGGTGGCGGAGTGCAAAAAGCACCGCCGGCCCCGATACTCCGGCACCCCGGCGCCCCGATATTCCATGCCCGGCCAGCGCCCGCGGGCGCTTATTTTCCCGCGTTCAACGCCGTGCGCTCCGGCGGGATCTTCGGGAACGAGGTGATCTCCTCGAAGCCGTTAGCCGTGACGATGTAGCTGTCTTCGATGCGCGCTCCAAGATCCCAATACGGCCTGTCCACCGGAGAGCCCGCGGGGATGTAGATGCCAGGCTCGATGGTTACTACCATTCCCGCCATGAGCTTGTCCTGGTAAGGGTCGTGAACGTCAAGCCCCACTGGATGGCCGAGGCCATGGTTGAAATAGGGGCCGAAACCGGCCTTGGTGATAACGTCTCGCGCCGCCTTGTCCAGGGCCGCGTAAGAGGCCCCGGCCTTGAGTCGCGCCCGCGCGGCATCGCCCGCTTGGACCAACAGCTCCAACAGTTTTTTCTGAGCCTCGGTGTACCGGTCGTTGACGGAAAAGGTGCGCGTCATGTCGGAGGCATAGCCGTTGAGGGCGCATCCGATGTCAACGACGGCGAAACCGTCCCGCATGACGGCGTCGTTGGCCATATAGTGCGGAAGGGTGGCGTTTCGGCCGGAGCCGACGACGCAAGGGAAAGCGATTCCATTCGCGCCGTTTTTCTGGAAGGAGTTCAGGATGGCCCGCTCGACCTCCTTTTCGTTCACGCCCGGCCTGATCATGGGAGCGATCGTCTCGAAGGCCTTGGACGTTATGGCCGCGGCGCGGCGCATGGTTTCCAACTCCGCCGGTTCCTTGACAGCCCGCAAGCGGTGAACGGATGCCGCCGGGCTGTGGCCCAGCAGCGGAAGCGCCAAGCGGTCCCAAGGCGTTCCGGAGCCGCCTACAAGGGCCGTCTCAATTGGCCGCCCGCCGAGATAAAAGGCGTCGGCGGGCGAAAAGAGCAGGCCTGGACGCAAGAGCGCGCCCTGCTTGGACAACGCTTCCAGGCGAGCTTTCTGGCTGGCGGAGGCCGGTTCGATCCGCGGGGCCAACAGCGCGGCAGCAAAAGCTCCGGCCGCCAAAACGACGGCTCCGGTTTTGAGCGCCCCGAACCAGCGGAGGCGCTTGGCGCTAAGGGAGTTGTTGTCAACGGCCAAAGATGCCGGGATGACAGGAAAGAAAACGGGAGCTATGGCCGCCTGCCAAAGCACTCCTCCAGCAAAAATCATCGCCACGCTCCAAAAGCCAAAGTCCAGCGGCGAAGCCAGCCAAAGAAGGAGCGTCCCGATCCCGCTGCTGACCACCGCCAGGGCCGCCTTTGGAAGAAGCGCTCCCAATAAGGCGCCGGCTACGAGAAGTCCAAGAAAGAGGAGCCATCGTGGAGAGAAGGAGCCGGAGAAGTAGACGTGGGCCGCATAGAGCCCGGCCAAAGGCCACGCGCAGGCCACGGCCATCGCAAGCCTTGGGACAAAGGCGTAGACTAGCATTGCCGCTGCGTAGGCGAGGAAAGCGGCCATTAAGGCCGCCGCGTAACTCGCAGAGGCGAGCATCGGCCACGCCACCCCGAGGCAGGCCAAAAGGAAAAAGGTTCCCGTGGTGGCGCGCTCGAACCGCCGGCCGAATATCAGCAGGAAAGCCGCCCAGCCAACGGCGGCGGCGCGAATGGCGGCATCCAGCATCGTCACCTCGCGCCCCACTCCTTCGGGCAGGGGATTGCCCGCCGCGGCCAGGAGAGGCAGAGAAATCCCCAGACAACAGGAAGCCGCAGCCGCAACGGACAGCCACGGCCCTCTGCTCATGCGCCACATTTTCATTACGGATCCTCCGAAAAAAAGAGAATATGCGAGCGCCTAGATTCTCATGCGAATGGGCAGAATGACCGTCATTAGCCCGCTGAACTGGAGCCGCTTCTGAATGGCGAAGGCCGTGTCGTTGTGCAACAGGCGGTAGTAGAACTTCTCCTGGGCAAAGACAAGCTTCCCAAGGAAGAAAACGGCCTTCGGGAATTCACGGGCGATTTCGCCGCAGAGCGACTCGGCTTCAACAAGGACGTCCGTGCCGATGCGATAGCGGAACTCAGCGCGAAGGCCCAAGCTGCGCGCCAGGTCCACGTAACGCTGAAGGTTCTCCGAGGTGCTTTCCTCCAGCCGTTCCATCTCGCCACGGCCTTTGAAGGTGCCCGAATCCACGGCGCCTACCGAAAGAAATAAAACGTTCCGGTAGTAGCCTGGGAAGAGACGCATTATGTTCAAGAGAGAGTGGATGCCCAATCCGCCGTATCCAGAAACAAGAAGCGCCGCCACGGGCTGGCCGTGGTCAAGCGATTCCGCCTCCTGCGACGAGGCGGAAGACGACGGAATGTGTTCGAGGATCGTGTCCAGTTGGCGGATTTCCTTTCGCACGCCCTCGTAATGGCGGTGGATGAGAAAACATACGACGATGACGGAGGAGGTGATGAGCAGCGTAAGCCATGCGCCCTCCTTGAATTTCTCGACCGTTGTTATAGTGAGGATGGTGAGGCAGAGCGTGAGGCCCGTTCCGTGGACCATCAGGTTCCTCAACCAACGAGAATGTTCTTTCCTCTCGCGGATCCAGAACCGGCTCATGCCCATCTCGGTGAGCGAGAAGGTGATGAAGACGTTTATGGCGTAGAGGACCACTAGAACGGCGGTGTCGCCCTTCGTGTAAAGTATGAGCAGGGTGGAGGCGGCGCCCATGATAAAGATGCCGTTCTTGGCCACAAGCCGGTCGGAGAGTTGAGCGAAACGGTGAGGCACCCACGAATCCATGGCCATGTTGGAAAGAACACGGGGGCCGTCAATGAATCCCGCCTGGGCGGCCACGAAAAGGAGCGCTCCCTCCGAGAGGAGCGTGACCACTACAAGCCAAGCCCCCAGGTGCAACCCGCCTGCCTGCCATGATCCGAAGACCCTTTCCAGAAGGACGGCGTTCATGGTTTTACCTTCTTGCGGCGCGGCTCGCCACAAAAGGTAGCACACTAGAATGCCACCCGCGGTGAAGGCCAAAGAGAGCGCCATGTAGAGCATCGTCCGCTTGCCAGTCGCCACCTTGGGCTCGCGAAGAATAGGCAGGCCGTTGGAAACCGCCTCGATGCCGGTGTAAGTGCCGCCTCCTAGCGAGTACGCCCGCAGGAAAATGGCCAGCAGCGCCACCCATCCTATGGCGAAGTAGTCTTTGGCCATTTGGGCGTGGGTCTGGTGGATGACTTCGGGCAGAGCCCAGAGGTGGGCCGTCACTCCGTACACGATGAGCAGTACGTGGGTCAAGGCGAAAACCAGGAAAATCGGCAGGAGTATCTTGATTGATTCCTTCACGCCCCGCAGATTCAGAATCAGCATGATGGCCAGGACCGTCAGGTCCGCTGGGACCTTGTAATCCTGCCAGACCACCGGCAGGAAGCTGAAAAGGGCTTCAACACCCGCGCAGATGGAGATAGCGATGGTCAGAACGTAATCCACGAGCAGCGCCGAACCGGACACCACGCCGCTTCTAGGCCCGAGCAGCTTCGTGGAGACGAGGTACCCGCCGCCGCCGCTGGGAAAGTGCTCGATAAGAAGGCTGTAGGCGAAGGAAATCACTCCGACCGTCAGGGCCATCATGATTGCAAGGTAGAGGGCCAGATAGGTGTGGCCTTCCAAAGCCCGGAAAGCCTCATCGGGGCCGTAACATGATGATGAAAGGCCGTCAGCCCCCAATCCCACCCAAGCCAGGAATGCCACGAGGGCCAGCTTGTGGAAAACCTGGGGGTCTTTCAGGTCCCGTGGTTTGCCCAAGACCAGGCGCCGGAGGGCGTTTGGCCAGCCCTCTTTTTTAGGAGCCGGTTCCAAAAGACCGGATGGCTCCTCTGGTAACTCTATCAAGTTATTCTCCAAGCGGCGTGGCGGGCGATCATTCCAGCCGCGGTTGGCATTTTACCACAAATCCGCGCACCGGCCTCAGTTTGGTGAAAGATGCGGGATGAACGCGTTATGCTTTTTTCGCCCATCATCGTTCATCTATCATCCGTTATCACCCGCCACGTGCTTTTTGTCTCATTGGTGCAACGCCCTTGCGGGCCGGGCGTCCCGGTGCTACCCTTAGCCGCGGGGCGCTTTTGTCCCTTGGAGCTGTTATGCGGATGCGGTTCTTTTCCACGGCGGTCGTTGCCTTTGTATCTCTGGCGACAAGCTTCCATCCTCCGCTTCACCGGATGGAGATCAGGCGGGCGGAGCCGCGTTCGGACGCGGCCCCCGCCGTGCCGCCGCTCCCCGCGCTCGATCCCGCGCGCCTCGCTCTTCGTTCCGCCTATGCGTTCGTTTGGGACGCGGCGCAAAAAAGAGAGCTATACTCGAAGGCTGCGGACACGGTGACTCCTATAGCCTCCATAACCAAGCTGATGACTGCGATGGTCGTGCTCGACGCGGAGCTGCCGCTTGGCGAGCCCATCAAAATCGAGCAGGAGGACGTTGACACCCTGCGCAATTCACTCTCCCGCTTGCCCGTCGGCTGGGTCCTGACAAGGGGCGACCTTCTCCAGCTCGCACTGATGAGTTCAGAAAACCGCGCGGCTCACGCCTTGGCGCGTACTTATCCCGGCGGCAAGGAGGCCTGCGTCGCTGCCATGAACCTCAAGGCCGCCGCGCTTGGGCTGTGCCACACGCAATTCGCCGATTCGTCTGGGCTTAACGCCGCAAACGTCTCCACGGCTCGCGACCTCGCGCGAATGGTCGAGGAGACGGGGCGCTACGCGCTTATCCGGGCCATTACCACGACTCCAGAGTACGAGGTCCGGGCCATCTCTCCGCCGCGTTCGCGGCTTTTTGGAAACTCGAATGGCCTGGTCCGCGATCCGAGATGGCCGATCACGCTCAGCAAGACCGGGTACATCTCCAATTCGGGATTTTGCCTTGTAATGGAGGCCGATCTCGCGTCGAGAACGGTGATCATGGTTTTTCTGGACGCCCAGGGCAAAGAGAGCCGTTTCGGCGACGCAAACCGGGTCCGGGCGTGGCTGGAACCGGCCCTTTCCCTGGCTCAGGGCCACAAGGCGCAGGGCCATCCGCCAGCATAAGGAAGCCAAATGAGCAAGCTTACGGCGGAAACGCTTGCCTCGTACCTCCGCGAGGGCGGCCATCTATCGGATGAGCAGATCCCGCAACTGCTTCGGTTTTGGGAAGCACGAAAGGGCGCCTCGGATAAAAGCCGCTCCCTGCATCCCATAGCTTTCGTCGTCAGCCTCAACCTGCCCGACCGCAAGAACCCGGAGAATTCCCTGGACGACGGCCTGATCGCCCGCGTGTTGGCGCAGAAGGCCGGTCTTCAAAGCGCGAGGCTCGATCCTCTCAAGCTTGACATAGAGTTCATCCACAGGACCATTTCGCGCCCCTTCGCCGCTCGCTACCTGATGCTTCCGCTCGTGGAAAAGGACGGCGAAATCTACATGGCCGTGGCGGACCCGTTTGACATGGAGGGGGTGGACCTTTTCCGCCAAACCTGCCCAACCCCCTTGCGCCGGGTCGTCGCTCCGTACGGCGACATGGTGCGGATCATCAATGAATTTTACGGCTTCAGGTCGGCGCTCACCAGCGCCGAAAAGGCCATGAGCAGCGGAAGTGACCTCGGAAACCTCGAACAACTCGTCAGACTTCAAACCGGGACCGAAATCGAGGCCAGCGACAGGCACGTGGTCAACGCCGTCGAGTACCTTCTGCACCATGCCTACGACTTGAGGGCAAGCGACATTCACCTGGAACCGAAGCGCGACAACGCGTTGGCGAGGTTCAGGATTGACGGCGTCCTTCACGACATCGCACAGATCCCCAAGGTGGTCTACCCGGCCATCGTCAACCGCATAAAGGCCCTTTCCAGGATGGACATCGCCGAAAAACGCCGCCCGCAGGACGGCCGCCTCAAGACGGACCGCGACGGAAAAGAGGTGGAACTGCGGATATCCTCCGTCCCCGTGGCTTTCGGCGAAAAGCTCGTTCTCAGGATTTTCGATCCCGACATGCTCGTGCGGGACCTCGCCAGCCTTGGCTTCCGCGCCGACGAGCTGGAGGTCTTCGAAGGCTTTCTCCAGAGCCCCCACGGCATAATTCTCGTGACCGGCCCGACCGGTTCGGGCAAGACCACGACGCTTTACTCCGCCCTCAAGATCCTCGCTCAACCGGGCGTCAATGTGATCTCGATCGAAGACCCGATCGAGATGGTCATGCCGCAGCTCAACCAAATAGCCGTCAACCCGAAGATCGGCCTGACCTTCGGCAGCGCGCTGAGGACGGTCTTGAGGCAGGACCCGGACATAGTGATGGTGGGAGAGATCAGAGACCAGGAGACCGCCGAAAACGCCGTACAGGCGGCACTGACCGGCCACCTGGTCCTTTCGACCCTCCACACGAACGACGCCCCTTCGGCCATCACGCGCCTGCAAGACCTTGGAATGCCTTCATTCCTGCTCGCCTCCACCATCACCGGCGTCCTTGCGCAACGGCTCGTGCGCGTCATCTGCCCCAGGTGCAAGGAGGACCACGTCCTGAGCACCGAAGAGCTTCGCATCGTCGGCTGGCCCGAAGAAAAGGGAAAGACGCTTACGGCGAAACGCAGCGCCGGCTGCGCCCACTGCCGAAGGACCGGTTATTACGGCCGCACCGGCATTTACGAGATCATGGCCGTGGACGAGACGATGCGCGACATGATTGACCGCAAGTGCGAAAGCAACGCGCTGCGCGAGCACGCCGTCAAGAACGGCATGATGACGCTGCGCGAAGCCGCCCTCTCTAAACTTGCTCGCGGCGTAACGACGTTCGAGGAGATAATCCGCGTCACGGGGATATGAAGAGATGGCTCGCAACTGCCGTCTCAAGGCATGAAAAAAGCGGCGGCCATTATCGCCGCATTCCTCAGCCACCCGCCACACGCTCTCAAGAGCTATTCGCCTCTTCGGCGGCGGGCTCCAACGTTTTGGCGATCCGCTTGAAGGCGGTGACCAGCTCCGGATCGAACTGCGTGCCCGAGCACCTGTCAAGCTCCGCTAGCGCATCGTTGGTACTTCGCGGGCTGTTGTACGACCGCTGGCTGGTCATCGCGTCGTAGCTGTCGGCGAGCGTGAGGATGGAAGCCATGAGCCTGATCCGCCGCGGGATTTCGGAGTGCTTCTCGTAATCTTCAAAGCGGAGGTGGTGGTGCCGAATAACGAGCGCCTCGTCCTTCAAGAAGGCAATGGACGCAAGGATCGTGTGGCCCGTCTCCGGGTGCTGCCGAATCAAGGCCCACTCCTCGGACGTGAGGGGGCCCGGTTTCTGGATCTGCTTGAGATCAATGGAGACCTTGCCGATGTCGTGCAGTTGGCCCGCCCGCTCCAGGACCTTCAGGTCCTCGCCCGCCAGTCCCGCCTCCCGCGCCAGCGCCAGGGCGAACTGGGTCACGCGCACCGAGTGGCCTCGGGTGTAAGGATCCTTTGTCTCGATCATCTTCGCCATGGAGGTCAGGACCTGCAGCGTGAGGGCATCCTGCCGCTCGCGCTCCGCCTCCAGCGCCCGGGTCTTCTTCTCCAGCCGCTCCAGGCGTTGTTCGAGCTTCTCGATGAGGACCTCGGTAAAACGCCGGTAGTATTGAAGGTGCTCCTTGAGGTCAAGCTCATCCCTCTTGCCTTCCAGGAAGGCTTGTATCTGCCGGGGGAAGAGAACCGGGTCCAGCGGAAAGGAGATGAAGCCGGTGCAGCCAGCCACGATGGACACCTTGTGGCCTCCTCCGTCGGGAGCGTGCCCAAGCGCTACCACCGGAAGCTCGCTGTAGACCGGGTCCTTTCGCACGCGGCAAACAATCTCGAGGCCAGATATCTCCGGAAGTTCCATTTCCACTATCAACAGGTCGGGCTCCCTCGCGTGCAGGGTTTCGAGGAGCGGAACGTCCAGGTTAGCGTCCAGGATGTTGTACCGCCGCCCGAGCATGGCGGCGACGAGCAGGCGGGTCTCCGGCCTCGCCAAGTACGTTACGATGCGGGGGCGGTTTTCAGAATTCATGCGGCACCATTTCGAGAAGGGTTTCTCCTCCACCGGCTGGCCGGTTGGAGAACGTCAGCCGCCAGCCCATCGTTTCGGCCAGGTGGCGGCACAGGTTCAACCGAATCCCTTCGGAGCCCTCCTTCGCCGATTCGTGGGCGATCTCGGAGACGGTGATGGGGATCAGATCCTCGTCCGGGTGCCGGCTGCCGGTGTCACGGAGACCAGCCGGACATACGGTTCCGTGCTGCCGGTGTCACGGAGCCTCAACACCGGCCGGGACAGGAGGCCGTTTCCGCTCTCTTCCGGCGGAAGGATTTCCAGCGTGATCTCCCCGGTGCCTTCGATCCGTTGAATGGCGTCATCGAGGAGGTTGACGAGTATGTCCCGCACCAGCACGGCATCTCCCTCGACCTGGCGCGGGGAGCGCTCGGGATACCAGGTGACGCGGATATCATCCCGCCCCAAGGAACGGCGAGCCAGGGAAAGGACCGCTTCGACCGTCGGCTCCAGCACCATCGCGCCTGGCGCCACCGAAAGGGCGCCCGCCTGGATTCTGGAGAGATATAGCAGGTTGGCCAGATTGATCTCCAGGCGAAAGGCGGTCTTGAAGACTATTTCCTGGGCCTCCCTCTCGCGCTGAGGATCGTGGTTTTGGGGCGCGGAGTCGCGCATGAGGCTCAAGAAGCTCAGGATCGTGGAGAGTGGGGCGCGCAACTCCTGGCTCAAGGAGCGAATGAAGCGGCGGTTGAATTCCGAGAGGCCCCGAACCGAGGCGTAGGCTTTCTCCAGCTTCTGGTTTTGCACTTCGAGATGATTGACGCGGTTGACGAGGTCGCAGGAGATCCGCTTCAGCCGCTCGGTGAGCTGCTCCTGGCTCTTCCGAAGCCGGTGGCGCTCGACAAGTCGGGTAACCTGGTGGACCGCCTGGGCCGTGTCGAAGGGTTTGACGAGATAATCATCGGCTCCCATTTTGAAGGCATCCACGGCGATGGACTCGCTCCCGTACGCGGTCATGATCACAACGGGAATGTCGTGTTCCTTCTCGCGCATGATCTTGAGTACGTCGAGTCCGCTCATCATGGGCATCTTCAGGTCCATCAACATCACGTTGGGCAAAAAGGCCTCCAACTGCGCAAGCCCCTCCTGGCCTGAGGCTGCCGTGTACACTTCGAACCCCTCGCTCGCAAAACGCATCTTCAAGAGGCGGATGTTTTTTTCGTCGTCGTCCACGATCAGCACCTTGTCCCGGTGAGGCTCCGAGGATGGGGCGCCCGCTGGTTCGCCCCGTTCCAAACTGAGAAGGTTCTCGACCGCCGCCCGAAGGTCCTTCAGGTGGACCGGCTTGGAGAGGATCACGTCGGGCTTGACCAGGTAGTCGTCGGCGCCCATGCGGAACCCGTGGATCTGGTCTTCATCGCTGAGGTAGACGGCGGTTATCATGAGGATGGCGGTCTCCTTGAGATTGGGGTTTTCCCGCACCCGCCGGCAGACGATGAAGCCGTCAATTCCCGGAAGGAGAAGGTCCAGGATGATGATCCTGGGGCGGAGCGATTCCGCCAGACGCAGCCCCTCCTCACCATCCGCGGCCGTCTCCACTTGGTAGCCAGCGGCCCCGAGATGCGCCCGGATAAGGCGCAGCATGCTCTGGTCGTCGTCAATTACGAGGATGCACGGGAGTGCGCTCATCGCCTGCCCTCCAGGAGCGCCTCGATGCTGGCGCGGAATTCCGGAACGGAGATAGGTTTCGTGATGAAGGCATCGCAGCCGCTGGCCAGCGCCCTGTCCCGGTCGGCCTCCATCGCGAGGGCCGTCACGGCGACCACGGTTATGGCATCGCCATAGAGAGACTTGATGCGGCTCGCCAGAGTGAATCCGTCCAATCCCGGCAGATGCATGTCCAGCAAGACGAGGTCGAAAGCGCCGCCAGCCAGTAGCGCCCACCCCTCCTCGCCCGTGAAGGCGCATGTCACGCCGTGTCCCATTGATTCCAGGACGATGCGAAAGAGCCGCTGGTTCGCCTGGTTGTCCTCAACCAACAGCGCTGTGGCCATCGGCCGCCTCCTGGGACAAGTCCCCGCCTATTCGGCGGGAAGGATCGAGAGGAAGGATCAAGGTGAAAGCGGAACCTTGCCCCACGGTGCTTTCCACGATGAGTTCTCCGCCGAGGAGTTCGCTGAAGCGTTTGCACAGCGTCAGTCCAAGTCCCGTCCCTTCCTGGCTTCTGCTGGTGGAGCCATCGAGCTGGCGGAAGGCCTCGAAGATGTCTCCCAGGTGCTCTTTCGGGATCCCGATTCCCCGGTCCTCCACCACGATGCGGTGGCTATCCGCCTCGGTTCGGATGGCGAGCGTAACCTCCGCGCCCTCGGGCGAGAACTTGTGGGCGTTGCTCAAAAGGTTGATCAGGATCTGCTTGAGCTTGTTCTGGTCGGTATAGACCGAGGCATCGGGAGCGGGACAATCCACCATGAGCGACTGGCGTTTCTTTGCCAGCAGCGGGCGGAACAGGGCCTGGATTTCCATCAGAATGGCGCCGAAGGCCAGCGTGGTGAGCGTGACCGGCATCCTGCCGGCCTCCACCTTGGAGAGGTCGAGGATTTCATTGATGAGCTTTAAAAGGTGCTGCCCGCTGTGCAGAATGTCCTGCAAACACTCCTCCTGCTCCGTGGCGATGGGGCCGGGGATGCGCTCCAGGAGCAGCTCCGAGAACCCGATGATGGCGTTCAGCGGGGTCCGCAGTTCGTGGCTCATGTTGGCGAGAAACTCCGATTTAAGCCGGTCGGCCTCCTGGATCCTCCGGTTGGTAAGTTCCAGCATCTGGACGGCGTTTTCCAGGGACTGGGTGCGGCTTGCGATCTTCTGTTCCAGCGTGTCATTGAGCTCTTCCAACTCCTGGGCCGTGGCCAGCAACTGCTGGCTGTAACCGTCCTTCTCTTTCATGAGGTCCCTGACGTGGTGGACCGACTGCCGGAATTGTCTCGCCAAGACCTGGAGGATCGGTTCCTTGGGCTCCGGAATCTTGGGATCGAAGTCGCCGCTGGAAACCTGCTGGAAGCCCAGCACGAGGTCATAGACCGGGCGCGTCACCCGCCGCGCCAGCCGGAAGGCCACTACGCCGGCGAGCGCGAGCGTGAGCGCGACGACAAAAAGGCTCTGCAGCATGCGCATCCGAAGAGACTGCATGAGCTGGTGGGGCGTGACGAAGAGCGTGACGCTTCCAAGGAGGCGCTGTTGGCGCCTCTTCTCGAAGCCGAACAGTTGTTCCGCGTCGGCCATCCGCCACATAGTGACGGGCCCCGAAACGTAAATCAGGTTTTCCCCGCCGGCGCTCAAGCGGCCCTGCACGGGCTCCCCTTCACCGGGGACAAACGCTTCCAAAGCATCGCGGAGCTTTTTTTCGCCAGCGACCGCGGCGTAGAGCAGGTGGCCGTTCTGATCCCGAAAGACCACCGCGGCGACTTCGGGGTTGGCGCAGACCGCCTCCGCCATGGGCGCCAGCTCGTGTTCTACCTGCCCCGTGAGCAGGCCCTGCTTGCTGTTCTGGATCAGGTTGGTATCGAGTTGCCAGGCCATCGCCTGAAGATGCGCCTCTCCCGTCCGGAACTCATCAAGAAGAAAAAGTGCCGGCAGGATCAGGCAGGGCACGCCGGCCAGCAGAAGGAACCAAGTCGCGATGCGGCGGAAGTAACTCCGCGCGGTGCTCACGGCGTTCCCTCCCTTCGCCCTCCACATTGTTTGAGTTCGGCCTCGTTGACTTGAAGCCGGACGCGCCGCTCGGCGCGGGCGCTGACCCGCACCTCGCACGCCTCAGGATACAGGATGCCATCGGCAACCTGGCCGCGCAGATTCTGGCCGTCTCTGGCAAGAGCGGCGGCCTGGCGGGCAATTTCCGCCTCCGGGAGCGAGATCGTCACGGCCGCGCCCATGTTGAGGTAAATTGGCGAGAAGCCTACCATCGGGACGCGTTCCTCGTAGGAAACCGCGACCAGCGCCTTGAGACCCTCCTCCGTGAGGATGGCCGGGTCCGGGAGGAGGACGATGCCATCGTAGCCGCCAAGCCCTTCTTTCAACCGGTCCAGGAGCTCCTTCTCGCTGCGGATGGCCACCTCATCACAGGCCATGCCTTCGGGGCAACCCGCGTGGTACAGGCTGGATAAGAACCCGGACGTGGCTGGATCATAAAAGAGGACCGTCCGCCTCATGCCGAAAACACCGTGGAGGATCGCAAGCTGCCGCTTCGGCGAGGGGATCATGGCCACCCCCTCCAGCTTGGCCGCGGCCTGGTCTTGGATGGCGGGGGGCGTGAGAACCATCGTGAAGACCAGGGGGGCGCCGTCCCGGTTGGGAAGCGCCAGGTCAAGCGCCTCCTGGCCGACGGTGAAAATAAGGGCCGGCGCCTGGGAGGAGAGGGCCTTTGCCGCCGATGGGTCTTCATCCAGCGACTCAACCTTTGTTTCAAAACCCGAAAGATGGCTGCTCAACTCGGCTGCGAGCGCCTCGTAGGGATGTATTCTCAGGCTGAGCAGGATTACCGCTTTGGGAAGAGGCTCTCCCGGAAGGAGGGCCGGCGCTGCAATGGTTAGAGCGAGCACCACCGCCAGAAGCGCCCAGATCTTATCACGCATCCCTTGGGCGCGGCCCTTCAAAAGCGCACCCCCACACGCACCAGCACGCTCCGGCCGGGGAGGAGCAAGTCATTGTACTTCGTGGGCTCGAAGGTCGGAATGTAAGCATCCTTATTGAAAACATTGTGGACCACGAGCGCGCACTCCCACCGGCTCCAGAGCTTGTCGGCTTGAAGCGCCGTGTCCAGAAGCACGAACCCCGGCACGTCTTGCCTGTGGTAGGGCGGCTGGCTCGTGTCGTACGCATAGAGATCCCGCGGATCGCGCGGCCTTGTTCCCACGTAAGTCGCGGCCAGGTTCCAGTGGCCATTCTTTCCCACCGGGACATCCAGAACGCCGGAGGCAAGCGTCTTTGGGACGTTGTACAAGCCCGTGGAGGAGTAGCTGGCGGAAAAACGCGCCGCCACGCGGTTCGGAAAAGCGAGGCGCAGGCCAGCCTCCGCGCCCCTGATCCTGGCGCCCGGATGGTTGGCGTAGGCGGCGTTGTTCTCGGAAAAAATCGCGTTCCGCGTCTTCTCCTGGTAAAGGACCAACTCCCCTTCGGCGTAGGAGGAGAAGGTGTACGAAAAAGCGGCATCGAACGTCCGTATGCCTTCTGGCTGCAGCGCCGTGTTGCCTGGAGGGAAGCTGCCGGAGAGGTCAACGGTGTAGAACTCGCGGGAGCTGGGGGCACGGAACGCCTCGCCGAATAGAAGCTTGGCGACGAATCGCCCGCCGGGGTGAAAGGCCGCGCCCAGACGCGGGCTCAGGTGCCAGCCGAAAAGGTTGTGATGGTCGGCCCTGAAGCCGCCCGTGAGGGTGGCCCAATCCGCGGGCCTCCATGTGTCCTGGATATAGGCGGCCCACGTCGTAAGCGATACGGGGTCAATGTAGAAAGGCCGCGTCACTTCCCCGGTATGAGTGTCTGTCCAGAGATCCTGGACGTTCAGAATGCTCTCTCGCTCCGCCGTCACGCCGGCTACAATCTGCTGGCGGTTGGCGGCTTTTATCTCAAGCTGGAACTCGCCCCCCGCGCGCCGCGTGTGCTTGGTCACGTCAATCGTATCGTCCACGTCCGCGGGGGTTGCGTTTACGGTGTCCTTTCCCCAAGCGAACTGGCGCCAGAAGTTCTTCCAGTTATAGTCCTGGTTGTACAGCAGCGCCTTCATCGAAACCTTGGAGGAGAAAGCATGGGTGTACTGGGCGTTCAGGAAGCTGTCGTTGTACCAGTACCCCTCGTCCTTCCAGCGCCATACTGGCGTGTCCGTATCCGCGAAGAAGGTGTGGAAGTAATGGACCATCTCGGCCCTGAGGGTGAACTCTCCATGAGTGAAGGTGATCCCTCCCGAGGCTTGGCGCTTCGGGTTCCAATCCTGGACCTGCCGCTGATTCCGGACGTTGACGCCAACGCCTTCGCCGTCCGTCTGGAAAGCCCGCGCCCAAGCGTAAATGCCCGATTCCCCGAAGGAGCCGCCTCCCTCGGCCCACGCCTCCTTCGTGTCCCAGTTGCCCGCCCCGGCGGCGGCCCTGAAGCTCCTCTCTTTGGGGGGAGACTTTGTAATCACCTGAATGATGCCCGCGTAAGCATTGGTGCCGTAAAGAGCCGAACCGGGCCCCCGGATCACCTCCACGCGCTCCACGTTGGTCAAAGGAAAGTACTCGTCAACCGAGGCGTGCTCATAGACGACGTCGCGCCACGGGACGCCGTCCACGAGAAGGAGTATCTTATCGTTGTAACGGTTCCTGATTCCCCGAAACCACACCGAGTCCCGCGAATTGGTTTGGAAAGTGACGTAAACCGAAGCGAGCGTCTTGAGGAGATCGGAGAGCGTTCTCGCGCCCATATTTTCGATATCTTCCGCCGTGAAAACGCTCACCACCGCAGGCGCCGTGCGGGCCTCCTCCAGAACGCGGCTGGGCGCAGTGACCAACTCCTCCTGCGTATAGAAGAGCCTGAGGACCTTGACCTCCCCGCTCTCCTGGGCGCGCGTAGCGACAGGCAAAGCCGTGAAGACGAGCAAGCCGCAGGCCAAAACACCCCGTAACCAAGGCCCCCTTTTCATCTTGACTCCCTCGCTTTCCTTTGCCGCGAATCGGGGCCGTGGCGCGAAGAGCAGGCGCCGCTTCCTGCATTCGGCGGAAGCAAGGGCCTCCCGCCCAATTGGCCCAGCCGCTCTTCCGCCCCGCCGGCCATCATCTTTCATCGCAAACCCCGCGACGTAAATCTATGCCGCGGCGGATGCCGTGTCAAGCACGGCGTATGCCGGTCTCTTAAGGGCAGTTGCAATTCCAAGGAAAGGTTTATAATAAAGGGGTGAGAAGCGCTTTTTAGAAGAAGGGAGGGCCGAGCCATGGCGATCATAACGATTTCCAGAGGAACAATGGGACTTGCCAAGGCGCTTGCCGAAAATCTCGCGGCGGAGCTTGGCATCAAGTGCCTCGGACGCGAAGTGGTGCGAGAAGCGGCCGAGAAACTGGGCGTCCCCCACGAAATCATGCAGAAAAAGACCGAGGAGGCCCCAGCCTTTCTTGAGCGGTGGGTCTCCGAGCGCAAGCCTTACGTCCTTGCCATGCAGGCGGTCCTCGCCGACTACGCCGCCGAGGGCAACCTCGTCTACCACGGCCACGCGGGCCACCTGCTCCTGCGCTCAGTCCCCACCGTGCTGCGGGCCAGGATCATCGCCCCTCTTGAGGTTAGGATACCCATCGCAATGCAGCACGAGCACCTGAACCGCGATGAAGCGAAGGCTTACATCCTGAAGGTTGACGAGGCGCGGGCAAAGTGGGCCAAATTCCTTTACGGCGTGGATTGGGGCGACCCGCAGCTTTACGACATCGTCATGAACATGGGCGGGACGACCCTTGAAACCGCGTGCGAGGTCCTGGCCGTAATGGCAAGGCGGCCAGAGTTTTCATTGACCCCCGGCGTGTCCCGGAGGCTTCACGACTTCGCCCTGGCCTCCCGCGTCAAGCTCGCGCTGGCGATGAATCCCGCGAGCCGCGGCCTTGAGCTTGAGGCCCAGGCCAACGACGGCGCCATAACCATCAGCGGGGCGGTTCCTCAGGCATCGCTGCCGTTCCGCGTTGACGACCGCTTTGAACAGGAACTTCGCGCCATCTCCCTTGGCGTGCAAGGCGTCAAGGCGGTCGCCTTTGCCCTGTCCGCAAGGCCGGGAGGTATCGTGGACTGAGGTGGTTGATGAATTGACGGCTTGATAGCGCCTTAGCTCCTGCTTGACCCGCGAAATCGCCCCTTGGCATGTGGGCTATCGCCCGCACTCCTTCCGAGAAAACGCGGCCGATTTTTTAGACGCACGGCGGTTAAAGCAACCTCTGAACCCCAATCCCGCGATGGAACTGCAACGGTGCCCCCAAATGCCGATGAGCACGTCGTTTAGCCAAAATGGTCGTTCACCCAAAAGGGATTGGGGAGCCATCGAGCCGAAGGCGAAGAGGGCACCCAAGGGCGGGGGTCCCTCCGGCTGGCTTTGCCAGCGGAGGGGGAGGGAATGGCCCTCCCAGTCAGGCAATAAAGGTTTTCTCTTTCGGCGCAGCACAACCGTCGCCGAAGGCATCCCACTTCCATCGCGGAATTTGGGCTGAAGCGATCGCTTGACAATTTGGCCTAAAGCGCATACGTTCTAACTTGGTATTGGTATTAGGAGAGTCCTCAAGACTGTTAGGCAGGAGGCCGCCCATGGTTAAAAAAAGAACGGGTATCTCTGGCATTGCTGTTTTCATTTTCCTGCTGGCAGGCGTCACCATTCAAGCCGTGGGTGCCGGGCCGGGGCAACAGCCGGATACTCAGACGGACTCTTGGGCACTGGCTCCGGTCGCGGCCAACGCGGAACCGGAGACTTCCTCTTACGCCGTTTCGTCAACCATCCCGGTTGGGACCTACCCGCTTCAGGCGGTGATGACTCCTAACGGCCAGGAGGTTTACGTCACGAACATGAACTCGAACAACGTGAGCGTGATCTCAACGGCCACCAACACTGTAACCAACACCATCGCGGTTGGTACGCAGCCAATTGCAATTGCCGTCCACCCGGACGGCAGCAAAGTTTACGTCGGGAACAACGGCGGCACAACGGTGAGCGTGATAGACACTACAAGCAAGGCGGTCTCGGCCATCCCCATCGGCGCCTATGTCCGTGACCTGGACATCAGCCCCAGCGGAGACCGGCTATACATCGCCGGAGAGTTCGGAGGGCTCATCAAGGTCAATACGGCGACCAACGCCGTGTCAACGATCTACTCTACAGCGTGTCCCGAAGGGGTCTCTTTTGTCCCGAACACCACAAAGGCATACGTGAGCTACCAGTGCGGGCCTCCACCGGGCGGGGCAGGCAACGACCCTGTTTACGAATTCAACGCGGCGACAGATGCGTACGTGACCGGTTTCACCGTCGGCCCGCCCCAGACGGGCACGGACTGGGTTGGCGTTTCGCCTGACGGTTCGAAAATATGGGTGCCGGGCGGCGGGCCGGTGCGAGTGGTGCGGACATCGGATGACACGGTGATCGGGAGCATCACTCCGCCAAACGGCGGAGGCTGGGAGACGGTTTCTCCAGATTCCACGAAAGTCTACATCGCGAACGGAACGAACCTCTACGTGTACGATACGACTTCGTACGCGCTGCTGGACACGATTCCATTCGCCGCATCCGGTTCACTGGCCTTCAACGCTTCCGGATGCCGCTTCTACGCGCCAATCCCCGGCTCCAATTCGGTGGCGGTCGTGGACACTGCACCAGCGGTTCCCGCGGCCCCCACGTTCACCAACGCGAGCTGCACCTCCATGACCGTGAACTGGAACCCGGTTCCAGGAGCCACCTGTTACGAGGTGTGGCGCGGCTCCGGCACCTGCGGCACTGGCTGCGCCGCCACCCCCTACACTACGGATGCGGACACGGTGCTCCTCGACCACCTGAACGGTTCCACCACGGCTGCGATCGCCGCATATGTTGGCGGAGTGGCCTGTGGCGGGCCTGCTCCATCGGCCACGGCGCGCTCCTTCTGGACCGCAGGCCCAAACGGAATGGGACAAGCGTTGGGAATGCTCGCCCCGGCGGGGCAACCAGCCGGCTCCGGCACTTACATTACCTACAGCGGAGGCGAACTGCTGAGCAGGCCGAACGGCACGCTGGAGTACTGGGTCTACCTGACCGACTACAACGGCGCGCCAAGTGTGGACCAAGGCCCATACATCGGGGCCTGCGCCGGGTGGACCTTCGGCATGGGCATTTCAGGCTCCGGCCAGCTCTCGGCCGGCGGTTGGAACGCTTTCAGCATGAATTCCGGCGCATCCGTTGTCCCGCTGAACCAGTGGACACAGATCGCCTGCACCTGGGGAAACTCCGGTGCCAAGCTCTACATCAACGGCGTCCAGGTCGGCTCGGACTCAAGCACGGGCGCCCCAGCATCCGGCTACGGAGGATACGTGCGCGTCCGCGTGACAAACGCAGGCGGCGTGAATCTCTTGGACGAGCTGCGCATATCAAGCGTACAGCGGACCTCGTTCAACACCTGCCGGGTCGGCTGCTCCGCCTCGCCATATGGTGCTGACGGGAACACGCTGCTCTTGGATCACCTGAACGGCTCAACATCGGCGAGCGTGGCTGCCTACGTGGGCGGCGTAGCTTGCGGAGGGCCCGCTCCATCGGCAACCGCGAACTACTTTTGGGGCGCGGGCGCGGGCGGGCTGGGGCAGGGCCTGGGAATGCTGGCCCCATCGGGTCAGCCAACAGGCTCGGGGACATACCTCACCTATCCCGGCTACCAGATTTTGAGCATTCCAAACGGTACACTGGAGTACTGGGTCTACCTCGCCGACTACAACGGCGCGCCCAGCGTGGATCAGGGTCCCTACATCGGAGCGTGCAGCGGATGGACCTTCGGGATGGGCATTTCGGCCACGGGACAGCTCCAGGCCAGTGCGTGGAACGCCTTCGGCATGAACTCTGGAACCGCCGTCGTCCCGCTGAACCAGTGGACGCAGATCGCCTGCACATGGGGAAGTTCCGGCGCCAAGCTCTACATCAACGGGCAGGTCGTGGGGTCGGACACCAACACCGGATCTCCCGCTTTAGGCTTCGGCGGTTACATGCGCGTCCGCGTGACCGACCCGGGCGGCGTGAACCTCATTGACGAGCTGCGCCTCTCCAACATCCAGCGCGCTTCTTTCAACACCTGCACCGGCCTTGTCAAGGCGACTCCGTCCTCATCGGTTTCCGCCCCAATCACGGTTGGAACCTACCCGGTTCGGGCGGCCATGACTCCCAACGGCCAGGAGGTTTACGTCACCAACCAGAGCGCGGGCACCGTTAGCGTGATCTCGACGGCCACAAACACGGTCACCAACACTTTGACCGTGGGGACGAACCCTTACGCGGTCGCCGTGCACCCGGATGGAACGAAGGTGTACGTCGGTTGCATGGGCGGGAACGTGTACGTCATCAACACCGCCACGAAGGCCGTGACCTACATTTCAACCGGCTCCCCGGTGAACGACATGTCCATCAGCAATAGCGGGGACAGGCTCTATTTGGCGATGGAATCCGCCGCGCTCAAGAAGATCGTCACGGCGACGGGCTCGGTCTCGACGATCAACGCGACGGTATGTCCGGAGGGCGTCGTCTTCGTTCCCAAGACCAACAAGGCTTACGTGAACTACCAGTGCGCGCCGGGGGGCT
>JBBIMN010000005.1:0-13800 GCA_037444385.1 Acidobacteriota bacterium
AGGAGGTCAAGGAGGAGCTTCAGGAGATCATTGACTTCCTGAAGGATTCCAACAAATTCAAGAAGCTCGGCGGCAAGATTCCGAAGGGCGTGCTCCTGATGGGCGCTCCGGGCACGGGCAAGACGCTGCTGGCCAAAGCGATAGCGGGAGAGGCGGATGTCCCCTTCTTTTCTATTTCCGGTTCTGAATTCGTCGAACTTTTCGTAGGCGTCGGCGCGAGCCGCGTCCGCGACATGTTCGAGCAGGCGAAGAAAAACGCGCCGTGTATCGTCTTCATTGACGAGATTGACGCGGTCGGGCGCAACCGCGGCCTGGGAGTGGCGGGCAGCCACGAGGAGCGCGAGCAGACGCTGAACCAGCTTCTTGTAGAGATGGACGGATTCGAGGCAAATGAAGGCGTGATTCTCATTGCGGCCACCAACCGCCCCGACGTGCTGGACCAGGCTCTTTTGAGGCCTGGCCGTTTCGACAGGCGCATCGTCGTGCCGAGGCCGGACCTCAAGGGGCGCGAGGAGATTCTCAAGGTCCACGTCCGCGCGATCAAGCTATCGGAGAACATTGACCTTTCCATCGTCGCCCGCGGCACTCCAGGCTTTTCGGGCGCGGACCTCGCCAACCTTTGCAACGAAGCGGCCCTGCGTGCAGCGAGGGTTGGAAAAAAATCGGTCGAAATGGAGGACTTCGAGTTTGCCAAGGACAAAGTCCTCATGGGCTCGGAGCGCCGCTCGCTCATCCTGTCCGAGGAAGAGAGAAAGAACGTCGCTTACCACGAGGCGGGCCACGCCATCGTTGCATACCACCTGCCGAACGCGGATCCCGTCCACAAGATTTCGATCGTCCCTCGCGGCATGGCGCTTGGCGCGACCCAGCAGTTGCCGGTTGACGACAGGTACAATTACAGCAAGGAATACCTTGAAGACCAGATGGCGGTGCTTCTCGGCGGCCGCTGTGCCGAGGAGCTGTTTCTGGAGACTGTAACCACCGGCGCCGGCAACGATTTTGAAAAGGTGGCCGAGATTGCAAGAAACATGGTCACCGTCTGGGGGATGAGCGAGAAGCTCGGGCCGCTTTCATACAAAGGCGAGCGCAGCCCCTTTGGCGCTCTTTGGGAGGGAGGCTCAAACGCCCAATATTCCGAAGATACGGCGCGGGAGATTGACGAAGAGGTCAAAATCCTCGTGAAAGTGGCCAAGGAGAAGGCCATGGCCATCTTGCAACACCACCGTGACAGGATTAGCGCTATAGTCCAGACGCTTCTCGAACGCGAAGTCTTGGACAAAGCCGATTTCGAGGCTCTTCTCAAAGGCGAACCTCTGCCGCTTCATGACCACGCTGCGAGCGAGGAACAAGAGCTGGAACCGGCGAGGGCGGCGGCAGCGGAAGCGGCGAAGGAAACCCCGCGTCCGCTGACGATGAAAGGGCGGCTTGAGGGAGCGTGATGCGGGCGGGCAATGAGGATCTCTCGCCCGGTTTCATGCCAGCCGGCAGGCCCTCGTGGCTTGTTCTTGAGAGAGACCTCTTCGCTTCGCGGCCTTATTTAATCATGGGCGTTGTAAATGTTACGCCGGACTCTTTTTCGGACGGGGGCCGGTTTCTTTCGCCCGAAGCTGCGCTGGAGCAGGCGGTGAAGCTGGCTGAGGAGGGCGCTGAGATTCTGGACATCGGTGCCGAGTCAAGCCGCCCTGGCGGCGCCCCGGTCTCCACTGGCGAGGAGTGGTCCAGGCTCGCGCCCGTCCTTTCAAAGGTCCGTGAATCGCTGCCTGACGTCGCGCTTAGCGTTGACACGACAAAGGCCGAGGTGGCAAGGCGCGCCTTGGACCTCGGCGCCGATATCATCAACGACATTTCGTCTGGGCGGAGCGATCCAAGGATGCTGCCTCTGGTGGCGTCGCGCGAGGCCGCGCTCGTGCTGATGCACATGCGCGGCACGCCCAAGACGATGCAGGAGTCGCCGTCTTATGGCGACGCTCCCCGCGAGGTCGCCGCCGAGCTTGCGGAGCGGCTGAAGGCCGCAATTGCAGCGGGCATTGCCGGCAAGCGCATCGCTGTTGATCCGGGCATCGGTTTCGGAAAGCGGACGGAAGACAACGTGGCGTTGATTCGGGACCTCTCGCCTCTTCTTGCGCTCGGAAGGCCGGTGCTGATCGGCGCCTCCCGAAAGAGCGTCATAGGCGCTCTCGCCAATGCGCCGCTTGATGACAGGCTATATGGAACGATCGCCCTGCACGTCGCCGCCCTGTTTCATGGAGCGGCGATCTTCAGGGTCCACGACGTAAAGGCCCACCGCCAGGCGCTCGCCATTGCATGGGCGATCCACTCCGGCGGCTGGGCAGCCGTAGCTCAAGGGGGATGAAAGGCATGGCCACTGAAGAGGAAAGGCTCGGCGCGTTTTCGAAGGGCGTCATCGAGGACCATCGTCCATGGGGAAAGTTTCGGAGCTTTCCGCTTCAGGGAGTTTCGAGCGTGAAGATCATCACCGTCGCTCCGGGAGGCGTGCTTTCGCTGCAGTACCACGAAGGCCGGGACGAGTTCTGGGTCATACTGGACGAAGGAATTGAATTGACCGTTGGGGAGAAGGTTTGGCGGCCAAAGCCAAACGATGAAGTCTGGATCCCGCGCAAAGAGCGCCACAGGGCGCGGGGCGTGGGGGGCAAGCCCGCCCGCTTCATGGAACTGTGGGTTGGCGAAAGTTCCGAATCGGACATAGTACGCATGGAAGACGTTTACAACAGGCAGGGCGCGACGGATGACAGATGATTGATGATTGATGATTGATGATGGAGATAGATGAAGGATGAAAGGAAGGCGCATCGCACCCGGCCTCACTTCTGACCCGAATATCTCTCCCTCATTCCAAGGATTCCGCATCGCCAGGCCCAATCCATCCGTCTCTTATTCTTCGCCAGCCGTCGGCCGGTGAACGGCCTGCCATCTGGAGCTTGCGCAGCGGGGCCAAAAAATCCGGACTTTCGCCCTGCGCTTCAAGCCCCTTCTCCGCGGCTTTAAAAAGAACCGGCCATGCCTGGCTCGGGGACGGCCCCATCGCGGGGCACCACCTGGCGCCAAACCTCGCCGCGCGAAGCAGCTCCTTTCTCGTGGCGGCGGGAGCTGGCGGCGTAAAATAATTTGCCCACTCGAACCCGCCCGGCAGGCCAAGAAGGCCCTTCAGCAAGGCCGCGGCCGACATGACCAGAGGCAGGGGGAGAGAGTCCAGAACTCGTATTTCCAGATAGCCGCGAATCCTGATGTCGGTAAAGAGCGCGCTCAGATGGAGCATCCAGTCATCCATGGTCACGGCGCCCAACTTCCCCGGGCGTCTCAGTATTTCACGGAATGTTCGGCCGTCGGCCGCGATCCATCTGCCTTTGCGAACAAAAAAGAGCGGGGCGCGGCTGAGAGCATGGCGAGCCAGCGAGCCGTAGCTCAGATCTGGCGAAAACAGGTGGGCGGGAAGGCCGCATCTTTTTGGATCCGTGCGGCGCCATACCGGCGCTCTCAGGCTTATCCAACCGCTTCGCCTGCCGTTCGCCACCGGCGCGTTCGCGGTCGCGGACACCAGATAAGGCATCAGCTTTAAGCATCCGTCCACCATGCCACGCAGGTGCCCTTCATCCCTGTAGTCAAGAGATATCTGCGTGGCGGCGGAGAGCTTCATCATCCACCTTCCTCTGTCACCCGTCCTGCCGAGGTGTCTCTTGAGGATGGCGTAGCGCGCCTTGGGAACATCTTTCGTCTCCTCCGGGCCGTCATTTGGAGCAAGCCCCCATGGGCACAGATCAAAGCCGATAGAGCGGGCCTCTCTTTGCGCGGCCTCGAACGTCCGGCGCAAAAAGTTTTCCAGGCCGCTCAACCGGCCATGAGGGCGCGAAGCTATCTCGATCTGCGCCCCGGGTTCAAGGGCGATCATCCCTCCGCCTTTCAAGTCAAGCGCTATGATCCGGCCTTTTTCCGTAACGGGCGCGTGGCCTCCTGTGGCGAGCCTGCCCAACAGGCGCTCGACTCCGCCAGGCCCGGCGTAAGAGACCAGGCGGCCCCTTGCGTCTATTGGAAGGAGTTCCCATTCCACGCCGATTCTTCCATGGAGAGAAGATGACGGAGAGAAAACCTCTTTCAATTCCGCGAGGCTTTGGATGGGCCGTGCGCTCTTTGCCTTGTAGGTGCTCATAAAGGAATTTCTCTGGCTCCCGTTTTCCAGCGCGACAAAAGGTCCCGGGGGGTCGGAGGGCTCATTCTTGTTGGCGCTCGGCCCAGTGCTGGTAGCGTTCCAGGTAGTCTTGAAGCACGCGCACCGGGTCTATGTGCAGATAGGCCGCTATCTGCCTGAGAAAAGCCTTGAGATAAATCAGCGCCGGCAGGGCATCAAACCGCTCTTCTTCTATTGACTCAACGTACCACGCGCGAATGTTCGTCTCCGACACTATCTCCTCGACTGATATTTTCTGCGCCTCTCGTATCTTCCGCAAGCCGGAGCCGTCAAAGTATTTTACGTCTTGAAGGATCGCTTCAAGTGACCTGGAAGCCCGGCTTTGCGTGTCCTCCACGGGCGATTGCGCCTCGGCGGCGGGAGCAAAGAGAGCCGGTGGCTCGCTGGCGGCTTCCCGGTACTCCTGGATGCGCTGGTCGGGAGGCATTAGGCCTCTGGCTATCAGGTCCTCGTCGTAACGCTGGCGCAGGCCGCTGTTTATCAGCGTCTTGTAGGCCTGTTCGAAGCCGTCCCTTATCGCTTCGCGCTGTTCGCGCGACAAAAGGCCGATGGTCAGGGGAGAAGCCTCCAGATAAGGCTCCAGTTTGCGCGTGTAAGCGGCCTGAATCTCCTTCGCGGTGGCGCTGAAAGGCAGGCCTAGAAGAGCATACGCGTTGGCCGCCTCGCCTTCCTTGGGCCGGGCCTCGATCGGGCCCTCCGTTGGCCACGACTCCGTCTCTTCCTTCAAAAGAATGTTGGCCAGTTTCTCGACCGACATGCTGAACGCGCACATGGGATATGCTTTGGATATGGCCTCGAGCGCCAATGCGCCAGCCTGAGCCTGGACATCCCACTCCACGCCACCCAGGAATTTGAAGGGGGCCAGGAAGTATCTTCGAAGAAGCATTTCAATCTGGCCGCCAAGGCGAGTGTCCTTGTCGTTTTGAAGGCTGGTGAGGACAAAAGCGAAGCGCCTTGAACCAACCGCTTCATCGAGCGCTTTAAGGTCCGATTCCGTCGTCTCCTCAAGCTCCTTGAAGCCGTCAAGCGGAGAAAGCCAATTCAGTTTCGCCTGAAGAGCCTGGTAACGCTTTTTGTTGAGGCAATTCACCAAAAGGCGGTGCAACAAAGCCCTGATAAAGCGGTAGAAAGGTTCCAGCGCCGGAGTCTGGGCCTGCGCCAAGATGAGGACGATGTCTCCGGCCAAGAGAAAATCGAGCGCGTCGGCACCAGTGCCAGACCCAGCATCCACCAGGACAAAATCATAGGCGGATTGGCGAAGCGAGGCCAGCAGCTTCTGCTTGGTAAGGTATGGCAGGTTAGCGGCCCCCGCAACATCGGGGCTCCCCGCCAGCAGCGCGAGGTTCGCCACCGGCGTAGGAACCACGGCATCGGAAAGATCCGCCACCTCCTTTGTCGCGATCGAACCAATGTGGCGCAAAGGCCTCATCATCCCAAGAGCCAGGTGGCACGACCCCTCCGTCAGCGCGCCATCAACGAGAAGGACGTTCTTTCCCTTTTTTGCAAGCTGGACGGCAAGGTTCGCCGCCAGGAGGGTGGTTCCCATTCCTCCCTTTGCCGCCCCCAAGGCAACGACTTTCGGCGGTCCCTGCTGCGTCTCTTCGAAAAGCATCTCCAAGGCCATTCAAGCTCCTAAGAATGATTAAGAGTATCCTAAAACGGCGCTGGTGGCAAGGATATTCGCGCGCCCAAATCCCGCGATTGAAGCCGGAACGGCGCCGCAAATGGCTACGGCAAGGCCAGTTCCTCGATGATTTTTTCTTTCGTCCTCAGGGACGCTGATCGAAGAGAGCTTCGATCGCCTTGATGATTTCCCGCGGGGTGGCGGCGGGAGGAAGCGCAGCGGGGACAAGGCCGGCTGCGCGCAAAGCCTCCGCTGTCGTTGGGCCTATCGGCAGGCAGCGGGCCCGCCTCAGCGCCCGGCCGGCGCGAAGAGGAAGCCTCTCCATGAGCGAGGCCACGGCCGATGGAGAAGCGAAAACGGCGGCGTCCACCCCGCGCTCCAGCTCGGCGACGGCCTCGGAATCCAGCGTGGCGCGGCGTGTTGAGTATATCTCCAGCGGCACGGTCTCCCATCCCGCTGATTCAAGCGCCCCCGGCAAATCCGAGAGCCCCGAAATTCCACGCGGAAGAAGAATAGGCGACGGCTCCTCCTCCGAAACAAGCCTCTCGCCGAGAGCGGCGCCGGTTGACGTTTCGGGGACCAGGTCCACCGGAAATCCCGCGGCCGCGCATGCCTGAGCGGTCCCATGGCCGACGGCGGCCACTTTGACGTGGGGAGGAAGCGGCAGCCTGGCCATGTCAAGCCACTCCTTGAAAAAACGCACGGCGTTTTTGCTCGTGAAGGCGATCCAGCGAAAACTGTTCCAGTCACGCATCACCCTGGGGCCGTTCTCTGGATCTCGCGCCTCGGTTTCAATGGCGGGCATAAGCACCGGCACGGCGCCTCGAACGCAAAGGAGTTTCGCCAGCCCGGCGTTTTGGGCCTTGTCCCGCGTCAAAAGGACCCGAATGCCGGAAAGAGAGGAGGCATTGGTCATTCCCGCTCCAGAAGCTCGGATGCTCCGCGCTCCCAAAACCGGCGCAATAGCTCCAGGGCCAGCGTCTGAGCTTTTTCAGCCGGGCCTTCGGCGCTCTCCTTGAGATGGCGCTCGCCCCTAATGGAAGCAAGGAACGCGTGCAATACCACGACATCCGCTTCAATTCGCGCGGTAATGCCAAGCGGCGTAGTGCAGCCCCCCCCCAGTTCCTTGAGAAACAGGCGCTCAACCTCGACTTCGCGGCGGGCTTTGCCGTTCTCGATTCGTCCCAAGACGGCGCGCACCGCCTTGTCGGCCGCGCGGCATTCCACTGCGATGGCTCCCTGGCCGGCAGCGGGGACGATTTCTTCCGGTTCGAATAGACGGCTGATCCGCTCCTCGCACCCTAGGCGCCTCAGGCCGGCGGCGGCCAGCATGATCGCGTCGAACCGGCCAGCGTCCAGCTTTTTCAGCCGCGTGTCCACGTTGCCGCGCAGTCCGGTGATCATCCATTCCGGAAAAAGCAATTTGGCCTGGTGGTGCCGCCGGAGGCTGCCAGTGGCGACACGGGCGTCACTCCGCAAACCCGATATTGGCCTGTCTCTGGCCAAGACCAGAGCGTCCCGCCTGTCCTGGCGTTCGGGAACGCACGCAAGCACAAGCTCCTTTGGGTTCGAAGCCGGGTAATCCTTAAGGCTGTGGACGGCCAGATCAATTTTGTTTTCCAGAAGCGCGGTTTGAATCTCCTTGACGAAAAGGCCCTTGCCTCCGGCATCCAGAAGCGCTCTGTCCTGAATAAGGTCGCCACTGGTCTTGATGACCTCTATTTCGGCTCTGCACCCTGGGTCCGCCTGCGCCAGCCGCTCCCGCACGAAGTGGGCCTGCCACAGGGCGAGCGCGCTGCCGCGCGTACCTATGCGCCAACGGCGTATGCTCATTGGCCGTCTCCTTCACCCTCGCGCTGCTCTTCGTGAACTGGAAACAATTCCCTGAAAACGGCGGCCGCCTGGGCGATTTCCTCCTCGGCCACCAGCCGCTTGATCCGCGTGATTGGGTTGTGGAGGATTTTGTGGGCCACCCGGTGAATAGCCTTGCGCAAAACCTCCTGTTGCCTTGGCGTCAGATCTCCCATCTTCCTGAGCGCTTCGCTCAGTTCAACCTCTTGGATGGCGCCCGCCCAGGTAACCACGCCTTCGATGAGGCTTGAAAGTTCCTGATGGCCGAGGTAGCGCCCGTAGGATTCGACTTCGGAAGCGACAAGTTCCCTGGCAGCCTCCGCCTTTTTTTGTCTCTGCTCCAGCCCTTCGTCGGCGACCTCCTGCAGATCGTCAACATTGTAAAGGTAGACGCCATCCAGCTCGCCCACGGACGCATCAACGTCTCGCGGCACGGCAATATCAATGACAAGAAGCGAAGCGTTGCGCCTCAATTTCATGACCGTTTCAACCATCGCCTTATGGATGACGCAGTTGGGGGCGCCGGTGGACGAGATGATGATGTCGCTCTGAACCATCGCGCGCGGGAAGGTCTCCCACGGCACGACTTCCGCCCCGAAGGTACGCGCGAAGCTCAAGGCCCGGTCATGGGTGCGGTTGGCTACTTTCACCTGGCGAACGCCGCTCTCGAAAAAATGGGTGGCGAGAATTCGGCTCATTTCGCCGGCGCCAAGGATAAGGATTCGCTTCGTGGCCAGGTTTTCGAAAATGCTCCGGGCCAGGTTGAAAGCCGCGTAGGAGACGGTGACGGGGCTCTCGCCTATTCCCGTCTCGGTGCGGACCTTCTTGGCCACATGGAAGGCCTTCTGAAAAAGCAGGTTCAAAGGCGTCGTCAACACACCGCCTTCGCGGGCGAGGAAATATGACTCCTTGACCTGCCCGAGAATCTGCGGCTCTCCAAGGATCATGGAATCCAGTCCGGCGGCAACGCTGAACAAATGGCTGATAAGCTCTCGCCCTTGTCTTACGTAAAAAAGGCTTCGGAGGCCTTCGCCCCCCCCTCTGGACTTTATCATCGCGTCCATAAGCGACGGGACATTTCCCGCTTCGCCAAGGTCCGCGTAAAGTTCCACTCGGTTGCACGTCGAGAGCAGCACGCCGCCGCGTATGGCGTCCTCCCGTTGCAACCCGCGCAGGAAGGCCAGCCCGTCCTCTCCGGAAAACGCAAGGCGCTCCCGCACTTCAACGGAGGCGGCGGTGTGATTCAGCCCGACAAGGACCATCTCGTTCAGTGCCACAGCATCCCCAATATGATAAAGAGAGTGGAGGCGGCTCCGGCGATAACCAGCCACGAGCGCTTGCGGGGGTTGAGTTTGGCCGTGGCCCAGCCATAGATGGCGAAGCCCAGAATCAGCCAGACGGCCAGGCTGGCGGCCTCAAGTAAACCCGGGCGCCAGCGGTCCGCTGCCCCGTGAATCACGCCGTAAACCGTCGAGGACAATAGGCCCGCCGTATAAAGCGCGTACCCCCAAACCAGGAAGCGTGTCGCCCACCGCGCTGACTCTTCCAGCGAAGGCAGCCCGAGGGCGATCGGCTGCCGGTGGCGGCGGAGGCTGTGATCCTGCATTATAAAGATGGACGAGTAGATGAATGAATAGAGGAAAAGGCCGATGCCGATCGTCAGGAGGGAGATGTGGATCACGAACCACGGCGTGTAGTAGAAGGGCTTAGGCTCCTTCGGCGCCAGAGGTATCAGGCGCGCCGCCATCTGAAAGAAAACCACGAGCGGGGTCAGAAAGAATACGGCTATCCGGTTTTTCAGCAGCGCTCCGAACAAAAGAAAAATCGCCACGAGCCCCCATGACGTAGCCTCGCAGATTTCGTTCAGGTTGGTCGCCGGGATGATTGACCGCTCGGCCCATCGCGCCCCTAAGTCCATCGTCTGCGCCAGAAAACCGGCTACCATGGCCACCGCGCACAAGCGAAATAGAACTCGCTTGCGAAAGCCGCCATAGAGAAGGCCGAAGGCCATGCTCGCCACGTAAAAGAACAGCGTCAGGTTGGCTGCCATGCGATCACCTTTTTTTTTATCCATCCGCCACCCAAAAGACGACCGCCTTCGTAAGCCACCGCGGCTTGGCCCAAAGTGGCGGTGCGAGGCGCGCCTTTCCACTCTATCACGACGCTTGACGGCCCCTCAACCGATATGGCGGCCATAGCGGTCTCCTGGTGGTAGCGAACCTGGACGAGCGCCGTTTCAGGCAACGGTTCGTTTGGCTCCGTATGCCAAAGCCAATCCATTGCAAGAAATCTTCGCTGGCCCAGGCTCGATTTTGGCCCTACAACCAGCGTTCCGGTCTCCGGTTCAATATCCACGACGTACAAAGGCTCCGGCGAAGAGATGCGCAAGCCGCGGCGCTGGCCGGTCGTGAATCGGTGAAGCCCGTCGTGGCTGCCCAAAACCCTGCCGTCAATGTGGCGAATTAAGCCTGGCTTCCCTTTAAAACCGCGGGCCTCAAGGAAATCAGCGTAACCGTCCGGGGCCGCGAAACAGATGTCCTGGCTTTCGGCTTTTTGAGCGGTCGGCAACCCAGCTCGCCGGGCAAGCTCGCGGACCTCCTTTTTCTTGAGATGGCCGACGGGAAACAGGGCTCGGTCCCGCTGCTCCACGGTCATCGGGAAAAGCGCGTAGGATTGGTCCTTGTCCGGATCCACCCCCCGCCAGATGGCCTTTGTGGCGCCCCGCGGAAGCAGGCGGGCGTGATGGCCAGTAGCGATGGCGCTTGCGCCGATGGAGTTAGCGTAGCGCCAAAGCGTCCCGAACTTGATCTTCTCGTTGCAGAGTATGCAGGGATTGGGAGTTTCCCCGGCAACGTAGGCCGCCGCGAAAGGAGCGATGACAAGCCGCTCGAATGCGGCCTGGTGTTCAACTAAGCGGTGTTCTATGCCAAGGACCTCCGCGACGCCGCGCGCCTGCGCCACGTCTTCCAGCGCGCAGCAGCCCTTGCCGCCGGAGCCGCATTCATCGTAAAGGCGCAGCGTGACGCCGATTACACGGTATCCCTGTTCGACCAGAAGAAGGGCCGCGACGGAGGAATCCACGCCCCCCGACATGGCCACGGCGACGGTTGTTGACATAAGATCAGCCGAGGTCTTCGGTTACTATGAGCATGAGCGTGGTGGAGCCGACGCGGAACTCGGTGTTATTTTCAATCTCCGAAGCGGTCACGTGCTGCTCGTTGAGGTAGGTTCCGTTCGTGCTCTTAAGGTCCCGAAGAATTATGGCGTTTCCTTTGACCTCCACCTGAGCGTGGTGGCGGGACACTTCCGGGTCGTTGAGCTGCACGTCAGCATCAGTCCTGCCTACGACTATTACCGGCTTTGTCACCTGAAAAAGCGCCCCCTGGTCAGGACCCTGGAGGACCGCGAGAGAAATCCGCTTTCCCTCGGGCATTTGCAGGAGGTGGGCGTCAGGCACCTCGTGGCCTGAAGCTGTGGCATCGGTCTTTGGAAGTTTTTGGGTTGACAGAGGCGGCTCTTGCATGGCCGCCGTTTTTTCCGCCGTAATGACGGACTGGCAGGACGGACACTTGAACTGAATGCGCTCTTTGCCTTGAAAGTGCTTTTCTTCAACCTGGTAGCTCTTGGAGCATGAAGGGCATTGGACGATCACGGTGGCCTCCACCATTAGTTTAAGACCTTAACAGGCTCCGTGTCAACGGCGCCCCCGGACGACGTTTTTTGCTTTAACCTTTTCCGCTTTAACCCGAAAAGAATCAACGTTCATTTTTCGGTGGCCGGGGGAAAGGTTCTCGCCTACAATTGGGTCAGGGCGGGGGCCTTCGCGGCCTCGGCCCGATGGAGGAGTTGAAATGGGCACATTGCCGCCGGTTCAAGAGATGGAGCGGGCCTATCTGGCGAACGACGCGTCTTACGACGGAATCTTTTTTCTGGCGGTGCGGACGACCGGGGTCTTCTGCAGGCCGTCGTGTCCCGCGCGCAAGCCGCTTTCAGAGAACGTTTCCTATTTCGCGTCGGTGAAAGAGGCGCTCTTCGCGGGGTATAGGCCCTGCAAGCGCTGCCGCCCGTTGGATGCTTTAGGCGCGCCGCCCGAGTGGGCGTCGCGGTTCTTGGCGAAGGTGGAGGAGGATCCGGCGGTCCGCTGGACCGACGCGGCTTTGCGGGCCGAGGGGATTGCCCCCGCGCGGGCGCGGCGCTTCTTTCTCAAGCAGTACGGGATGACCTTCCAGGCCTACTGCCGCGGCCGCCGCCTGGGCAAGGCGTTCGACGCCATCCGCGACGGGGAGGAGCTGGACGAGGTGATCCTGTCGCACGGGTACGAGTCGCACAGCGGATTCCGCACCGCATTCGGCAAGGCATTCGGATGCCCGCCCGGCCAGAACCATGACGGCGGCTGCGTCCGGCTCGCCTGGGTGGAGACTCCGCTAGGCCCGCTGGTTGCGGGCGCGACCGAGGAGGGAATCTGCCTATTGGAGTTCACCGGCCGACGGATGTTGGAGGCTCAATTTGCGACGTTGAAGCGGCTGATGAAATGTCCCCTTCTGCCGGGCCGCAACGCCCACACCGATAAGCTCGAAGAGGAGCTGCGCGCCTATTTCGCGGGAGAGCTTAAGGCCTTCACCGTGCCGCTCGTCTTTCCGGGAAGCCCGTTCCAGCGCAAGGTGTGGGAGGCGCTCCTGGGGATTCCCTACGGACAGACGCGCGGTTACGGCGAGCTTGCGCGGGAATTGGGTATTCCGGGAGGCTCGCGCGCCGTCGGCCACGCCAACGGCCTCAACCGGATCTCCATCCTGATTCCCTGCCACCGCGTCCTCGACGCTTCGGGAGCACTCGGCGGCTACGGCGGCGGGCTCTGGCGCAAGCGCATACTTCTGGACCTGGAGCGTGACGGCATAGCCCCCTGGAATGAGGCATCTCAATCCTGATGGGAGCTTCTCTCCATATGGCTTCGCCAGGAGGCGAGGACAGCTTCGCGGTGGGCGCGCCACTGCTCCTCGCAGCGGGAGAAACCGGGAGAGGCGGCGGCGAGCGCATCGAGCGCGCCTTTGCGACCGAGGCGCGCGGGGGGGCGCGTGAAGAGCAGCCTCAAGTGCAAAAGCAGCCTTTCTTGCCATGCCCATGCCGCGCGCAGGGCCGGGGCCTCGCCGGCCTTGAATGCGCCGAATTCTTCCAGCCGTTCCAGCAAGGCCAAAGTCCCCCCTGGCTGCCTCTTGACGCCGCCGCGCAACTGGAGCATGAGCAGGAGCGTGTGAATCTGAAACAGGCCGCCCGGCGCGAACTTTGCCTCGCCCTCGATCGTGGGAGCGTTCTTGTCGAGCCTCGAAAGAAGCTCGGCCAGGCGCGAAGGTTCGCCTTGAGGGATCGTCTTAGATGCAAATATGGCCCAAAGTTCGTCGAGCGCCGATTTTCCCAAGGAAAGGTTTCCGGCGATGGGCCGCGCCTTGAGGTAGGAGAGGCGCTCCCACACCTGGGCGCTTCTGGAGTCGAAGTAAGTTAGAAGCCCGTCGCGGCTGACTATCGCCGGCCCAGAATCTCCGTGGGGCCGTAGCCTGAGGTCAACGGGGTAGAGGGCGCCGTAGCGCGTGACGCCGGTAAGCGCGCGGACGAAACCCCGGACCAACTGGTTCTCAAGAGAGGCCGAGCGGTCGGGCGTTTGCGGAAGCATCCACAAGCCGTCCTTAAGAAGGACGATGTCGAGGTCGGAGCCGGGCAGCATCTCCTCGAACCCCAGCCGCCCGAGCCCGACCGCGCACACTTTGCCAGTCAGCGTGCCTTTCACGAGCCCTTCCTTGGCCTCGATTTCTTCGGCCGCGTGGAGCAGAACGGAATCAACGACCTCCGCGGCGAGGCGCGTGTGCCAGCGATGGGCCGAGCCGGCGCCGGCGTCCGGCATCAAGGCCATGGAAGCCGAGAACCGGAACAGCGCCCTCTTGTGAGCGAAGCGGAGAGGCTCGCCCGAAGCGCCGGGGGGCAGCACGTTCATATAGCTACCGCCGGGGGTTCCCAGGGCTTCGAAAGAGATGTCGGCGGCAAGCTCCGGCCACCTCTGCACCCAATTGAGAAGCGCCGGCCTGAGGGCGGCCAGCTTCAAGAGCAGCGCGAAGGCGCGCGGGCGTCCCAC
>JBBIMN010000005.1:13810-22065 GCA_037444385.1 Acidobacteriota bacterium
GTCAGCCCGGGCTGCGAGGCGAGAGAGGGGACGACCTTGCAAAGGGAGGCGAGGGCTCCGAACGGGTCGGACGATGCGGCAATCTCTTCAACCAAAGCGTCGAGCGATGCGAGAAGCGCGCCCCGGTTCTTGATGGCGCCCGCCTCGCGCAGGATGGTTCGCGCGGCTTCGGCGAACATGGGAAGCGCCCGGTCCGTCTCTGCGATTCCGGCGCCTAACAGCAGCGCGCGCAGCGCTTCCGGCTCCAGAAAGTCCAGCCTCTCCTGGCCCGGGCGGCTGGTTCCCAGCCTCTCGACGGTTTCGGAGAAGAACCGCGACAGGACGCTCCGGCTCTGTTCCAGCGCCCGTCCCAAGGCCGCTTCGTCCTCCAGGGCGAGGAATCGGGCGAGAGCCTTCATTCCTTCGGCGGTCTCCGGAAGAGCGTGAGCCTGGCGCATCGCCTGGACCTGGACGAAGTGTTCCGCCCGGCGCAACAGGAGATAGGCCCGGACGACCTCGCCCCTCTGCGCGTCCTCAATAAGCCCGCGCTGCCTGAGCCGCGCGAGCGCCATCAGGGTGCCCTGTTCGCGAAGCCACGCGTCCTTCGACGCGAAGGCGAGCTGCAGCGCCTGCACCGCAAACTCGGCGTCGCGCAACCCGCCCGGCCCCTCCTTGATGTCATCCGCGGCCCTGCCCCCGTGGCGGCGTTCAAGCTGGCCGAGCGTTTGAAGGCGCATTGCGCGCACGCTTTCGCCGGCCAGCTCCTTCGGAACGGGCCGGTAGACGAGCGGCTCCATCTGTTTGAGGAAAACAGCGCCGGCCGCCGTGTCGCCGGCCACCGGCCGCGCCTTAATCCAAGCCTGCCTTTCCCACGTTTCGGCGAAGGCGCGATAGTATCCGAGCGCGGCGCCGAAGGAGAGGGTCAGTTCGCCGTCCCGCCCCCTCGGCCTGAGGTTAGGGTCCACCCTGAAACAGGCGCCGTAGATCGTTGGCCTTGAAAGAAGCGCTATGGCCTGGCGAACCCACGCGTTGAAGAAGGCGGAATTTGGTATCTTGCGGTCGGTCTCGGCGTCCTCCTCGTAGAAAAAGACCAGGTCAACGTCGGAGGAGTAATTCAGCTCGGCGCCTCCCAGCTTGCCAAGACCGAAAACCGCCAGGGAGCTTTGGACGGGGCGCCCGTCCGGCCCGGATTTCTGGGGCATTCCGAGCCGCTCGCGCAGTTCCTGGTACGTGGCCGCCAGCGCCCTCTGAATCAGAACTTCGGCAAGAAGAGTAAGTTGGCGGGCAACCTCTTCAAAGGAGAGGAGGCCGTGGATGTCCTGAAGAAGAATGCGGGCGCTCTGCAAGAGCCGAAAAAGGGCGAGCCCGGCGGCGGTTTCGCCAGGCTCGGTTTCCAAGAGATGGCGTCCCAAAGCCTCGTCCATCCGTTCTTTGCCAAGCCCGCCAGCGATGCGGCTTTGGGAACTGACCATCTTCAGGTGGCGCTCGTTGGAAAACAGGGCGAGAAAAAGGGGCTCGCTGGTTCCGGCCAGGTAGGCGAGGTCCAAGAAGAGACGCTCGTTGCGGGGCAGCGGCCTTGCCTCCGCCCACCGTCCCAAAAGGGCCAGCGCGCGGCTTGAATCGGGAATGCGGTTTTTGTGGGCGTCAAGCAGCGCCGTCAAGGAGGGGCTAAGCCATGAAGCGGGCGAAGGCATTTCCGTCATCCCGCCTAGTTTACCCAATCACGGCGGCTCACGCCAGAGGAGACCGACTGGAGATTGGAGACCGAGTGATTGGGCTGTTGGGCTGAAGGCTGCAAAAAAAAGCAAGTATGAAGTTTGAACTATGAAGGATTAAGCGTCTCTTGCCCTGCCTTGACAGCCTGCGTGTTTGATGATTATTCTTTCGTCTGGGAGGTAGATATGGAACCGGTCGTTCTCATCATGACCACGGTGGGATCGGAGGAGCAGGGCATCCAGATCGCGCAGGCCGTCGTGGAGCGCGGCCAGGCCGCTTGCGTCAACATCGTAAAGCACATCAGGTCAATCTACCGCTGGAAGGGCGAGATTTGGGACGACGACGAATACCTGCTTATCATCAAGACGCGCGAGTCGCTGTTCCAGGTGGTGCGGGAAACGGTACGTTCCCTCCATAGTTACGAACTCCCCGAGGTACTCTGCGTCCCGGTCACGAAGTTGGACGAGCGGGTTCAGGGATGGATACTCGACACGACCGTTCACAAGGAAAAGCCGCCCGCCGAAAAAGTTTAGGAAAATTCCGGTACGAATAAAGAAGAGGGGCCGGCATTGACGGCCCCTCTCGCTGTTACTGCCTGATGCGCTACACGCGCTCGACGGCCATGGCGACGCCGTTGCCGCCGCCCAGGCACAAGGAGACGATGCCGCGCCGCAGGCCGCGGGCCTTAAGCGCGTACAAAAGCGTTATCAGGCACCGCGCTCCTGAAGCGCCGATCGGGTGCCCTATGGCCACGGCGCCTCCATTGACGTTGACCTTTTCCGCCGGCAGGGAAAGTTCTTTAAGCAGGGCGCACGACTGCGCGGCGAATGCTTCGTTCAGTTCGAAAAGGTCAACGGAGGCGAGATTCCATCCCGCTTTCTCGGCCGCCATTCGTACCGCCGGGGCTGGCGTCATCATCACCCATTTCGGTTGGAGCCCGGACGTGGCGTAGGCCACGATGCGCGCCAGCGGTTCCACGCCCTTTTTTTCAGCGACGCTCAGGGTGGTGACCAGGGCTGCCGCGGCGCCGTCGGAGATCTGGCTCGCGTTCCCGGCCGTCACCACGCCATCCTTCGTGAAGGCCGGCTTGAGCTTGGCGAGCCCTTCCGCGGTGACTTCGGGGCGGATGCCTTCGTCCGACCTGAAGAGGATGGGTTCGCCCTTTTTCTGAGGTATGGGGAAGGCGAAGATCTCCGCGTCAAACCGGCCGGCCTTCCACGCCTCGTCGGCGCGCTTGTGGCTTTCGGCCGAGTAGGCGTCCATCGCCTGCCTGGTGACAACTTTCTCCCGCGCGACCAGCTCGGCCGTCATCCCCATGTGCTCGCCGTCGTAGGCATCGGTCAATCCGTCCGCCACCATCAGGTCTTCTATCTTTCCGTGGCCCAGGCGGTAGCCGTTGCGGGCGTTTCGAAGAATGTACGGTGCGTTGGTCATTGATTCCATCCCGCCAGCCAGCACGAGCGAGGCGTCGCCGGCCTTTACAGCCTGGGCGGCGAGCATCACCGACTTGAGGCCCGAGCCACAGACCTTGTTGACCGTGAAGGCCGCGATGCTGTCGGGGAACCCCGCGTGCAAAGCGGCCTGGCGCGCCGGGTTCTGCCCCACCCCGGCCTGGAGGACATTGCCGAGGATCACCTCGTCAAGCTCCTCGGGCTTCACGCCGGAACGGGCCAGCGTTTCCTTGATGGCCGCAGCGCCCATTTGCGGCGCCGTAAACGGCGCCAGTGAACCGTTGAACCGGCCAACACCCGATCTTGCTCCGGAAAGAATAACGACGTCTGCCATTGCGTCCTCCTCAGACAACAGTGCTCTTGTTTTCCAGGTCCACCTCTTGCAGAAGCTTTTGGCATTCGGCCAAGACCTTCTCCCGCGCCTCCTTCAGGCTTGCTTTAATGGAGAAGCCCGCGGCGAGAGGGTGGCCGCCGCCGCCGAAAACATGGGCCAGCTCGCTAACCTTGATCCGTCCTTTTCCCCGGGCGGACACCTTAATATAGCCCTGTTCAAGCTCCACGAACAGGAGGGCGATTTCAATGCCGTCGAGCGAGAGGGGGATGTTGACGATGTCGGGCATCTCCATCGGGTCAATGGTGTAGCGCCGAAGCATCTCCCTCGACACCAGTCCGCAGGCGACTCGCCCGTCCGGGCAAAGTTCCACGTTCTCGATCACCTCTCCTTCCAGTTTGACCTCGGCGAGGGACCGGCGCCAGTGGAGGTTTACGTGGACGTAGTAGGGACGCGCTCCCGCTTCCACCAAAGCGCCAGCGACGCGAAAGGTCTCGGGCGTGCACCGTTCGTAAGAGAAATTGCCGGAGTCCACTACCAGCGATGTGTAAAGAGGCGTCGCCACGCTTGGTGTCAGATCGCCTCCCATGACCTTCAAGAGGTGAAAGAGGATTTCTCCCGTTGCGTTCAGCTTGGGATCGCAGAGGAGGTGGTCGAACAGCGGCTCCGTGTCAAGGTGGTGGTCGAGGCAGAGCTTCACGGCGCCGCTTGCGCGGAATGGCGCTTCCAGCCGGCCGAGGCGGTAGCCGAGCCCAACGTCCAGGACGACCGCCATGTCGGCTTCATTGATGAAGGAGCCGTCCCGCGCCGGATCGAACAGTAGAATTTCGTCGGGCATGGCCAGCAGAAAACGCAGCGCGCGCGGGACGACCGTGTCGTTGATGATTTTCGCCTCGGCGCCCCTCGCGCGCAAGGCGCGCGCAAGGGCGAGCTCGCAGCCGATGCCGTCGCCGTCGCTCTTGATGTGGGTCGTGATCCAGACTTTGCGGGCGGTCTGCAGAGCGCGAGCCGCCGCGGAGACGGCTTCCGGCGTCAGGGGCGCGATTCTCAGCGCGCTTTCAGCCACGCCCGGCCCCCTTTCCCTTGACCGCGCTGTAAGCCTCGCGGCGGGAGACGCCCGCTTCGCGGGCGGCGCGGCGCAGCGCCTCTTTTTCGCTCACGCCCGAAAGGACGAGCGCTTCAACCCTCTTCGGCAAATCTTCAGGCGGCATCTTCGCTGCGCCCTCCAAGGCCCGCGGCGGACCGAAAACAATAACGTATTCGCCCTTTTCGGGAAGAGTTTCCGGCAACGGGTCCACGTAAAAGGTCTCGAAAACTTTCGTCATTTCCCTTGCGACAAAAAGCTCGCGGCCTTCAAGCATGGGGCGCGCCTGGGCCAAGAAAGCGCGAACCCGGCGTGGCGCCTCGTAAAAAACCAGCGTGGACGGGTCAATGGCGAGCGACTCCAGCAGGCTCTGGCGCGCCGAAGCCTTTCTGGGGGGGAACCCCAGAAACCTCACCGAGGAGGATGGCAATCCCGAGACCGACAGTGCCGCGGTCATGGCGGATGGGCCGGGAACGGGAACGACGGGAATTCCCGCCTCGCGGCACGCGCGAACCAGCAGATAGCCGGGGTCCGAGATCGCCGGCGTGCCGGCGTCACTGGCCAGTGCCAGTTTCCTGCCCTCCGCGAGAGAAGCAATTAAAAGAGGAATCCGGCGCTCTTCGTTGCCCGCGAAGTGCGACTCAAGCTTGGCGTGAATGCCATGGCGCGCGAGGAGCTTGCGCGTGTGGCGAGTGTCCTCGCACACTACTGAGTCAACGCTGCCAAGGATCTCGAGCGCGCGAAGGGTTATGTCGCCTAGATTCCCAACCGGCGTCGCGACGACGTAGAGCGTACCGCTTTGCATCTCCCCCGCCCCAACAAAAAGGAGCGAAGTATACACCCCCGGAGCGAAGCGCGCAACAAGCGCACCACCGCCTTACCCCGATTAACGGGCGGAAGACGGCGGGCTGGCGCTCATTTCGATCTGGCTAGAAACCAGGCTATTCGAGGGTCAGAAGGACCTCCTCGGACGGGCCGGTGACTTTGGCTAGAAGTCCGGTGCCAAGTTCGTTGGCGAACTGCACGCACTGCCTGAAGAGCCCTCCCAGGTCGTCTCCCTTGTCGCCCTCAACGTTAAGCGCCTGCATCACCGCATCCACGGTCGAGAGCGGCACGGTCAGCTTCGTCTTGATATCGTTGGCTTTGAGGTCCTTGACCACCAGGACCACGTTGACGGGCGCTTTGCCCGGGCGCGAAGACGGCGCCGAGAATGAGGTGTAGCAGTTGACCGTCTTGCCGTGCTCCTCCTCGCTGAAAAGAAGCGTCTCGCCGTTCTTGCCCCTGTTCTCCTTGAGAGAGTTCATCAGCTTCCCCAATGAGAGCGTCACCTTCTGGCCGTTCAAAACGCCAGTGTGGACCGTCTTTCCCGCGTTGTGCCGGTCGAAAAACTCCAAGATTGCCATTGGAACTTCGATCGTGGCGCTCTCCTTGTCGTTTTGAAACCTCAAGCGGACGATTTCGTCCTTCGTGGACTGAGCCCGCAGCGGTGAAGCCGCCGGCAACGACAAAACCGCGGCGGCCAGAACAAAGGCCGCGCTCTTCAACCAAGTAATCGCCAATGGATAAGTAGCCATGGTCCACCTCCACCAGCTTATACGGCAGATGCGGGCATGGAGTTTCTGAGGAGCCAGTCAGGACAGCGCGTGAAGAATTTTTTCGCAGCGCTGGGCCGGCCCCACGATTGGCCGGGGCAAGCTGAGGCGGGCCCCCGCGGCCAGAAGGGGGACGAGCATTTCAAGTTCGGGGCCCGATGCCGCGCCGGTCAGCGCCACGCGGATCGGGTGAAAGAGGGCTTTGCCCTTCACCTTCAGTTCGTCTTTGATCCCCAAAACCAGGGCTCGGTAGGCGCCCGGGGTGGCGAGGTCCGCCTCTTTCGCCCGTTCAAGAAAGGCGCGTATGACGCGCGGCGCGTCTGGTTCCGCCAAGATGGCGCGGGCGTCTTCGGCCATCGAGGCGGCGTCGAAAACAAAGATCGAATCGGTCGCCGCCGCGGCGTCCGAAAGAACCTCCAGCCGCTCCCTGAGCAGCGGCGCAAGGGAAAGCGCCCACGCCTTCACTTCGGGCGGCCACTCGCCATTAGGCAGCCTTGATGCCCTTTCAAGGTATGGCCGCGCCGCCTCCAGAAGCTTCTCGTCGCTCAGTTTTTTCAAATGCTCGCGGTTCAAATGGCGGAACTTTGATTGGTCGAAAACAGCCGCCGCCTTGTTCATCCTGTCCAAACCGAAGCGGACGGTCAACTCCTCAAGGGTGAAAATCTCGGCGCCTTCCGTGTCGCTCCAGCCCAAAAGCGCCAAGCCGTTGTCCATCGCCGGCGGCAGAAAACCCTTTTCGCGGAAAGCATCAACGCTCACGTCGCCGTGGCGCTTGGAGAGCTTGCTGCCGTCGGGCCCAAGAATGATCGAGAGGTGGGCGAACCGCGGCGCGGGGAAACCGAAAGCCTCGTAAAGGAGAATCTGCTTCGGCGTGTTGGAGAGGTGGTCCTCGCCGCGGATGACGTGGCTTATCTTCATCAAGGCGTCGTCCACCACCACCGCGAAATTGTAGGTCGGCGAGCCGTCCGGCCTCACGAGGATCCAATCCCCGAAGGCGTTTGTATGGATGGAAACCGGTCCCCGCACCATGTCCCTGAAGGCGATCGTGCGAGGCTCGATCTTCAGCCTCAGCGCGGGACTGATCCCCCTGGCCTCGCGTTCTTGGCGCTCGCCCTCCGACAAAAACCTGCACGTTCCGGGATAGATGAAAGGGCGGCCGGTCTCCCTGGCTATCTGGCGCTGGGCGTCAAGCTCCTCCTGCGCGCAGTAGCATGGATAGGCTTGGCCCTCATCGAGAAGGCGCTTTGCGAATTGGGCGTACAGCACGTAGCGTTCGGTCTGGCGGTAGGGGCCGAAGGGGCCGCCAACTTCCGGGCCTTCGTCCCAGCAAAGCCCGAGCCAGCGAAGATCTTCAAGCACCGAATCAACGCTCTGCTGAGTGGATCGCTCCGCGTCGGTGTCTTCTATCCTGAGAATGAACGAACCGCCCCGGTTGCGGGCGAACAGCCAGTTGAAGAGAGCCGTGCGGACGTTGCCGAGATGGAGATGGCCGGTGGGCGACGGAGCGAAGCGAACTCGGACTGGAGTGGTTTCCATTGGGCCTGATCCTTATAACACGCCGCGGGCGGGCCGCGTTCAGGCCCGCAGTGTAGCCGTCACGGGCCGCGATGTCAAAGCCGGGGCGATGGAGGAACGTAACAGGGCAACGGAGTGGCGGAATATAGAGTAAGTACCGCGCTGACTCCGGCACCCCGGCACACCGAAACCTGGGGGCGCCTGATGCTTCGATGGTGGTTTATACTAAGAGATGAAGGAGGCTTTCGATGGGCCTGCAATTTGTGGATCTGCGCTCCGATACCGTCACGCGCCCAACTGCCACGATGCGCAAGGCGATGGTTGAAGCCGAGGTCGGAGACGACGTCTATGGCGAAGACCCTACCGTCAACGCGCTCCAGAACGAGGCGGCAAGGCTCACGGGCAAGGAGGCGGCGCTCTTCGTCCCCTCCGGCACCATGGGCAACGCCGTCTGCGTCAAGGTTCACACGCAACCCGGCGAAGAGGCCGTGATGGAGGCAACGTGCCACATCTACTGGTTCGAGAACGGAGGCATGGCTGCTCTTTCGGGGGTCATCCCGAAGCTCGTGCCATCGGACCACGGCGTT
>JBBIMN010000006.1:0-16424 GCA_037444385.1 Acidobacteriota bacterium
CGTCGGCGGAGCCGTCGTCCACGACGAGCACCTCGAAATCCGGATAGTCGGAGCCCAAAAGCGCCTCCACCGTCGCCACGATCACCTTTTCCTCGTTGTAAGCGGGCACGATGACCGAAACGGGCGGAGCGAAGTCCGCTGGCGCCCTCGGCTTGCGCTTGAACTTCTCGATTATTGCGAGAAACCCGACAAAGCAGAGCCTCGCTATTCCCAAAACGATGCCAACGACAAAGAGGAGGGAGAGCGTCCATATAAAGGCGCCCAGAATGATGAAGATCAGGTCGTCCACGCCCGTTATGAGCCTTTCGGACGGGGGCACCCTCGGCATTATCTGGTCTCTCGAAAGGCCCATCAGTTCGCTGACGCCAACCAGCTTGAATCCTTCCGCCTCCAGTCCCTCGATGATCAGCGGGAGGGCCTTTACGGTCTGCGAGCGGTCGCCTCCGCCGTCGTGCAGCAGAACCACGTTCCCTTTGTGAATCCGCGCGTCATCGAGGACCCTGCGCACGATGACCTCCACGCCTGGATGGTACCAGTCGCCTGGATCAATGAGCATTCCTACGGTGGAGTACCCCATTGAACTTGAGACCAGCAGCGGCTGAACCTCTTCCGGAGTGGTTGGCTCGACGTCCTCGCCGTAAGGCGGGCGAAACAGGATCGCCTGGCGGCCGAGCCGGCTTTCGAAAAGGCGCTGCGTAGCATTGAGTTCCAGCTTCAACTGTTTCTCCGAGATCGCGGAAATGTCGGGGTGTGAAAACGTATGATCGCCAATCTCGTTTCCTTCATTCACGAGCCTTTTGAGGAGGTTCTGGTGGCGTTCGGCGTTTGAGCCGATGACGAAAAAGGTTCCGTGAACCCCGTAGCGCTTGAGGACGTCAAGAATCGGCGCCGTGTACGTGCCGTCCGGCCCATCGTCGAAGGTGAGGGCTATCTTTGAGGGATCCTTGCCCCCGGACCGCATAATGACGTAAGGCGAGGGGAACTTCAGAAGCTTCGCCGCCGTGATGAGGCCCGAATCGCCGTCGAATGTGATTTCGCGAAGGCCGTCCTGCGGCGTGGCCTTGACGCGCAGAATTTCCCCAGCCCCCTCGTAATCCAGGTCGTAGCCGTAATGGAGAACGCGCAGGGCTCCGGCCACGGAGGCATTCAGGCCGTCCTCCTTGCCTGCAAGCGCCCAAACGGATGGATCCTCCGAGCCGAGCCTCCAGAGAGCGTAGCCGCGCGGCCCGATCTCCGACGCGTCGGCCATTTCGTTGAAGGCGGTCGTGGCGTCCAGGAACCAGACGTGGTGCAGGACGTCATCGTCATCGTAGTAGTCGTAGGCGGGATTCAAAGCCCCTTCGTCCATTACGATCCGGCCTTCGGACTCGGCCGCCGTAGTCACCGCCTCCTGGTAACTCAGAGCGTCGCCCTTCTTTTTCCCGTCCACCCAGTCGTAGCCATAATTCCCCAGGGCTATAACAAGTTTTTCCGGAGGAATCTGGGCGGCGCGCTTTCTTATCCGCGAGGAAAACCACTCCTGCGCGGCGACCGGCCCCGCCTCGCTCGAAGACCAGTGCTGGTCGTAAGCCATCAGGATCAGGTAGTCGCAGATTTTCGCAAGGCCCGCGTAATCGAAGCCCGGGTCGTCAACCGGGACGCACTCGGCGACCTGAAGCCCGCGCGCCCCTGCCTCGGCGTGAAGTTCCTCCATAAACGTCCGAAGCTCGCGCCGGTTCATGCCTGGCGAGCCCTCGAAGTCTATGCAAATCCCGGCGAGGTGGTGGCCGGCCGCGAAATCCGCCATGCCCTTGGCCGCTCTGGCCAGCGCTTTCTTGTCGGCCAGAAGTCCAGCCAGCATTTCGCCGTTCCACGCGAAAGTCGCGTTGTCGAAGTTGTTGGCCAGGGCGAACACCTGTAGATTCGGATTGTTGTCACGAATAAAGTCCAGCGCCAGGCGCGTCCTGCCGGGCGCATCCTCGATGAGCGAGCCATCCTTCCCGCCGAGATGCAGCAATTCCGCGACAAGTCCGTCCATTTTGCCGATGTTCGTCTTCAACGAGGTGAGACTCGTGTCGTCCCAGTTAACATAGAAGCCAAGAAGCAACGGGTGAGACGGCGCCTTCGAAAAAGTTCTGGAGGCGAGCTTCTTTTGGGCCGGAGCGGTCTTTGTCTTGTAGAGTTGGTACCGCGTTTTGAAGAATCTACGCTCGCGCCTGTCCATTATCCAGGGCTTATGCACCGGCGGTACAATCCGCTGGCGGAGCGTTGCCCGGTGTTCCTCCAGGGACGGAGAAAGAAGAGATGGATTGATCATCACGCTGAATATTGCGACGCCGAAACCAGCCGATAGAACGGCGCCGAGCGCCAACAGCCCTGCCCGCACAAGGCGCCAGCGGCGCCGTTTGGGGTCGTGGAATACCGGCCTTTGCGTATGGCCCTTTTCCAGCGGAGTCATGAGAATTGAGGCATGATGACTGAGCGTTGAGCCAAGCTTTTTCTCTTACTCATCCATCATCCATAATCCTTCGGCTTGCATGGTCATCCCGGCGGCCAGCCGAAAACCCGTCCGCCTAATAGGTGAAAATGGAGGTGGAAGACGCTCTGGCCGGCGGACTCCAGGCAGTTGGCGAGGAGCCTGAAGCCCTTTGCGTCCAATCCGCGCTCCTTTGCGATCTTGGATGCCAGAAGCATGAGCCTGCCCATCATCGGGCCGTCTTCCTCGGAAATGTCGTTGAGCGTGGGAACGTGCTTTTTGGGAATGATGAGAATGTGGATGGGCGCTTGCGGGGCTATGTCCTCGAACGCGAAGAAGCCGGCATCCTCGTAAACCTTCTTGCTCGGAATCGCGCCGCTTGCTATTTTGCAGAAAATGCATTCCCGCACGGCAACCTCCTTCAAAGACAAGGTTGAAGTATGAATGTTGAATTAAAAGGAGAGGTGCCACCCTTCATCATTCATACCTTGCCTGACGTCAACCTATCTCTCGGCCTCGTGCGCCAATGCTTCCACGGACGCGCTCCTGGTCGTGATCGTTTCCAGGCCGTGGGCGTGCGGGCCGCTCTCCCAGCGCCAGAGAAGGAAGGAGAAGACAAACCCCGCCATAGCAAGTCCGCCGAGCATCAGGATCACCGGTGTCCACCCACCTGGATGAGCCGCGCTCGCACCGGCGACATCCTTGACCGTCCCAAGTCCCCAACTCATTCCTGCCCAACCCACCTGTTGGCAGAAGGTCATAAGAGCGTAGGCCGAGCCTAGCCTAGCATCCGGCACCATGTAAACCACTGCTGGCCAGAGAACCGCCGGAACCAAGGCAAAAGCAAGGCCCATCATTGCCATGGCGATAACCAGATCGAGCGGCGTGCCAGCGGAAACGAACACCATGGACGGTATCTTCCAAAAAGCTGGGGTGGCGATCTCGGGCACGAGTCCCCCGCTCTTCCAGAAAACCATAGTGAAAAAGGGAGGCACGAGCAGTATAGAACCTAAACCCATCAGCAGCGCTCGTTTCCCAATCTTGTCGACCATGAGGCCGAAGAGTGGCATTCCGATCATTGATATGAGGGGCAGCACAGACTTCAGATTGCCCGCTGCTTCCGGTGTCACCCCATGAGCTTCTATGAAGTAAAGATTCGCGAAGGTTCGGAAGGGAAAGATCGTGGCATAGAAGGCGACACAAAGCCCAACGATCCACCAGTACCCGAGGTCGAACCGAACCAGGTCCTTGAGCACCAGCTTATCAGTTGCCCCGGGCCTGGCTATCTCGTAGCGGCGAGCAGCGGCTTTTTCCAGCAAGGCGTAAGCTATGGCGAAGAGGAGCCACATCACTCCCAAAGCAGCGGCGAGGAGAAGGGGCGGCTGCCAAGAGCCAAAAAGAGCCTTTGCAAAATCGGGCGACTTGTCGGCTGCTGCAGAGCCGAGCCTTGCAATGAGTAGCTGGATTGCGAGCGCAAATGAAATCTCTTTTCCCTTGAACCAGCGGCCGGCCACGGTGGTCACCGCTACAATGAATAGTTCGGAACCGATCCCAAGGAGAAAGCGCCCAAGCATCATCCCGGCCCAGGGCTCAGAGGGGACAATCGCCGGGAGCACGGCGATGAAGACGCTTCCGATTGCCCCGATGGCTGCAAAAAGAATGGCCGAGGCGGCCATGCCTATCCTGTCAATGAGGACACCGCCGGCTATGAGCGTCAACAATGCGGCCACGTTGTAGGAGGTGTCCAAGAGGCCGATCCGCTCTCCCGAAAACCCAAACGCCTTTTCGAGCAGTGGCGTTACCGGATAGAGGGCATCGAAAACATAGTAGTTTCCAAACATCGCTAAGCTGCACGTCAGGAGCACCAGCCAGCGGTAAGCTTTCGGAGGCTTTGCTATTCCCGGCGCCGTCTTCTCTTCCATCCAAGCTCCTTCGCGGCTCCTTAAGCCGCTCAACGGTTCGAGAAAAGTATAACATGGAAGCGAGGAGGCGCCTTTCCGCCGCAAAAAAGCGGGGCGGCTTTGCCGCCCCGCGCGTCGTCTCGAAACGCCGCCGCGACTACCTCTCCGGGACCGCCTTGTAGCCGTAGGCGAGGACGCCAGACTCGCCCGCCTCCTGGATCTTGCGCAGTTCGATGGATACGGGAAGCCCGATCTTGAGCCTGTGGGGCTCGCAGTCGGCGATCTGGCAGAGGATCCGCGAGCCGTCCGAAAGCTCGACGATGCCCATGCAGTATGGGGCTTCGTCCCCGAACCCGCGGGGCGCCGTGCGAATGACGGTGTGCGTGACGACCTTTCCCTCCGAAGGAAGGGTGTAGTCCCTGAATTTTTTCGACCCGCAGGGGCAGACGACGCGCGGCGGGAAGAAGACCTTGCCGCACTTCGCGCACTTCTGCGCCTCCATGCGGTAACGCTGGGGGGTGTTTCTGCGAACGATCGCCGGGGTCAACATCACAGCACCTCCAGAATGTGAACGACGGCGCTGCCGCCGGAGCCGCCCATGTTTTGCGCCAGCGCGCGCCGCGCCCGCTTGAGCTGGCGCTTGCCAGCGTCGCCGCGAAGCTGCGTGACGATTTCGTGGATCTGCGCGATGCCGGTCGCTCCGACCGGATGGCCCTTGGATTTCAGGCCTCCGGACGGGTTGACGGGGAACCTTCCACCGCGAGCCGTCATGCCTTCGCGCGTCGCTTTGCCACCTTCGCCTTTCTTAACGACGCCGAGGGCTTCGAGCACGCATATTTCGGCGATGGTGAAGCAGTCGTGAACCTCGGCGAAGTCAATGTCCTGCGGCTTGACGCCGGCCATCTTGTAAGCCTTGGCCGCCGCAACCGCCGTGGAGTCGAGCCAGGTGATGTCTTCCCGCTGGTGCAGCGCTATCGTGTCCGTGGCGTGCGTGGAAGCCGCTATCTTCACGACCGGCTTCTTCTTCATCTTTTTGGCCATTTCGAGCGGGCAGATGATGACGGCCGCCGCGCCGTCGGTGATCGGCGAGCAGTCGAGAATGTTCAGCGGGTCGGCCACCTTCACCGAATTGATGACCTGTTCCACGGTAATCTTCATGCGGTACTGCGCGTGGGGATTCAAAAGCCCGTTGTCGTGGTTTTTGACGGCAACCTGGGCAAGATCCTCGCGCTTGGTCCCGTACTTGTGCATGTGGGCCGTGGCGATCATGGCGTAGAGGCCGGGGAAAGTGACGCCGTGAAAAGCCTCGTAGTCCTGGTCGGCGGCCGTCGCCAGCGCGTAGGTCGCCTGGGCGCCCGAGACGTCGGTCATCTTCTCCACGCCGCCGCAGAGCACCACGTCGTGCATTCCGGAGGCGACGTAGGCGATGCCCGTTCTCAGCGCCATGCCGCCCGAGGCGCAGGCCGATTCCACGCGCACCCCGGGGACCGGCGCCTGTCCGAGATAATCGGCCATCAGCGAGCCGATGTGCTCCTGGCCCGCGAAAAGGCCCGGGCTCATGCAGCCGGCCACGAGGCCGTCAATGTGGTCAACGCCGGCGTCGTCCATTGCTTCGAGGGAAGCCTTGACGAAAAGGTCCCTGAGGGAGTCGTTCCACAGCTCCCCAAAATCCGTCATGCCGATTCCTATGATGGCTACGTCGCGCATGGCCTCAGTCCTCCACGTTCTTTCTGATCTTCCGCCGGAACTTCACATAGGTCCCGTAGTCCAGGTAGAAGGGGTTGGTGTCGAGATAGTCCCTCGTCTTCTTGGCTTTCCCCTGAACCTTCGGAAGCTCCTTGGTGCAGGTGAAGATGAAGGCATCGGAACCGGCGCCGGAGCCGAAGGAACACATCAGGATCGCGTCGCCCGGCCTCGCCTCGTCCAGGATTGCCGAGAGCCCCAGAGGCGAAGCGCCCGAGTAGGTGTTCCCGAGCGCCGGCACCAGGAGCCCGGTCTTCATCTGCTCGTCGCTGAAGCCGAGGTCCTTGGCCATCTTCATGGGGAACTTGCCGTTGGGCTGGTGGAAGACCGCGTACTTGAAGTCCTTCGTCTTGGCGCGCGCTTTCTTGAGAATTCCTTCCACGCCGCCCCTCACGTGCTTGAAGTAGGCCATGTCGCCGGTGAAGCGGCCTCCATGGCGCGGGTAGTTCATGTATTCGCGCCTCCAGAAGTCGGGCGTGTCGGACATGAACGAGTACTGGCACTCGACCGTGGCGACGACGTTCTTCGCCCCCATCAGGAAGGCGGCGCCTCCGGCGGCGGCGGAGTATTCGAGGGCGTCTCCCGGCGCTCCCTGCGAAGTGTCCGCGCCGATTCCGAGCGCGTATTCGACTTCACCCGACTTGACGAGGCCGTAGGCGAGGAACATTCCCTCGGAGCCCGCCTTGCACGCGAAGGAGAGGTCGGCGCAGTGGCAGTCGTTGACCGCGCCGATGACCTCGGCCACCGCCGTGCCCGTCGGCTTGACGGCGTAGGGGTGCGACTCTGAGCCGACGTAAACCGCCCCGACCTTAGCGCCGCTGACGCCGGCGCGCTTCATCGCGTTGCGCGCAGCCTCGACGGCGATGGTGATGACGTCCTGGTCAGGTCCGGGCACGGACTTCTCGCGAAGCATGAGGCCCTTCTTATAGCTGGGCGCGTCCGCCCCCCAGACCTTGGCGATCTCCTCGACCTTGATGCGGTAGCGCGGAATGTACGCCCCGTATCCGACGATTCCTGCCATATGGCTCCTCCTTGAATGGCTTAGAAGCGGTGGCACCGTGATCCACCTCGGTCTTTTATACCCTAACCCGCGCTTCGGCGCAAGAGGCGGGCGGGGAATGATTCACAGCGAGGAGTTGAGTAGAGGCGTATTTGAAGAGAAATGGACAAGTCGAATGGCGAGTGCCGCAGAAGGCCCGCAGTTCAATTGAGATGATAGATGAGAGCGAAGCGCCTGGCGCTTATTGCTCGGGCGGCATCCCTCGATCCCAATTCTTTCTTGCCCCTCCACCCTTTACTCCTTGCGCTTTGCCTTCATCCATAATTCATGCTTCAACCTTGCTTTGTCCACCCTCCGCTCTCCGCTGCTTCCAGCGTCAGTGAACGAGATAGGCAAAGGCCGCCAGTCCCAGCAGAAGCGCCCCCAGAACAAGCCTCTCGTTCCGCTCAAGCCACGGGAAGGTCAGCTTCTCGTATCCAGAATAGCCTAGATAGGCCAGAACCCCCATGGCACCGATCGTGATGGCGCTCATGGCGACGGCCATTGTAAACAGCGTAACCCACGGAAGTGCTCCGGAGGCCAGGAAGATCGGGATCAGCGTCTCGCACGGCGACAGCGTCATCTCAAGAAAGAGCGCGCCCACGGCCACCTTGTCGGCGGCGGGTGGATCGTCCGAATGATCGTGGGTGCAGTGCGGGTGGCCCTCGCGCCGCCAGCCCATGACGATGTAGTAAAGGCCGAAGCCTCCAAGGACGAAGGCCGCGAGAGGAGCTTCCAGTCCGGCCATGGCCTCGTGAAATCCCTTGCTCAGCGCCGCCGCGGCCAGCCCTACGATCGTCGTGGTGGTCACGTGACCGAAGCCTGAAATGAGCACGACCCGCATCATCTTGCCGCGCCGCCAGCCTTGCGCCCTGGCCACGAGGACGAACGATAGCCAGTGAGTCGGCAGCAGCGCGTGTATCAACGCCACCACGAGCATTCCCGCCAACAGCCCTTCGGCTACGGCGTGCCCGCTCATGCCTTCTTGCTCCCGCCCAGCAGCTCTGCCAGCCGCGGGTCAACCGAAATGGCGCGCTGGAGCGACGGCACCTCTATTCCCTTCTCTTCGAGAACCTCTTTGACCGCCTTGCGCAAAGCCCTCTCCACTTCCCACTGCCTGCCGCTCTTTGTTTTCGCCCAGAGCCTCACCATCACGGCGCTGTCGCCAAGAGCCGTCACGCCGGCGACTTCTGGAGGTTCCAACATACATGGGCCGAGCTTCTCGTCCTTGGCGACCCTTCTTCCCGCTTCACGAAGCGCCTCAAAGACATCTTCGAGCCTGGCTTTGTAAGCGACGCCGACGTCCACCACCGCCCTCGCCCAATCGCGGGTCAAGTTGGTGACGCAGCGAATCTCTCCGTTCGGAATGACGTGGAGCTCGCCCCCGGACGAGCGAAGGCGCGTCGTACGAAGCGAGATCTCCTCGACCACTCCCGTGTGGCCGTTTATCGTGACAACGTCCTCCAGCGCGAACTGGCGCTCGAAGATCAGGAAGAAGCCGGTGATGACGTCCTTGACCAGGTACTGCGCGCCGAAGCCGAAGGCGACGCCCGCGATGCCCATGCCCGCGAGGAGCGGTCCCACCTGAATACCGAAGTCGCTCGCCACAACGAGCGCGAACACCGTATAAACGACGACCACGCCGGTGCGGCGCAAGACGGCGACGATCGTCTGGTCGCGCTTCGCCTCCTGCTCGCCGCCGGCCCGGGCCTTGAGAACGTCAGCGGCCCTGCGCAGCAAAAGCACAAGCGCGCGGTGCGCTATGATCGCGCCGGCGAGATAGAGCCCAGTGTGCAAAAGCCTCGCGAGGAACCACGGTCCCCAGTGCTCGAACCGCCACTCCGCCCACGCGTCGGCGTTCTCTGGCGGCAAGCCGGAAACCAACACCATCAACCAGCCGCTCACCGTTGCGGTCATGCTCTCCAATATCCTCATCCCGGTTGCTTCTCCACTCGATCGCTGCGCTGACCGGACGGCGCACCGTTCGCGCGCCCATGCATAATCATACCTTAGTTGGCGGGTTGTTGAGAAACTCGTCCACAGCAAAGGCGCGCGGGGTACGCCGCGAGCCAGAGGAGGCGGAAGCTGGCGGAAGAGGCATTCGGCTGGATTAAGACGGCGGGCGCGATAAGGCGGGGTGGCACTTCACCTTCCTTCTGGCCGCATACAACCTCGTACGAATTCGCGCCTTGGCCGAAGGAGGCGGCATTGCTTGCCATGCCCAGCGACGGGCAAAATCCCGCCAATACTACATTCCTTTTCGCGAACACCGGCCCCGCGAAACAACGGCTCTGCCCCACGAAGCCACTTCGTCCCTCTCTTCGTTCCCGCGCCCTCCGGTGGCGCGAGAAACTCACCTCTTTGCCGCCGCAGCGCCCTCTTCCTCGACAAGTTTTATCTGCTTTTGCATTATCGTGAAAACTCCCTGAAGCAGTTTCGGGTCTTGAAGGTCAATGTTCAGGAAGTCCTTCAGCAGCGCCTCCGCGGGGCGGTCGAAGCCCTGAGAGACCATCGCGACGTACTTCTTGGGGAATCCCGCCGGGTCTTCAAGGTAGCGCTGGTAGTAGGTGAGCGCCAGGACGTGGGCGAGCACGTAGTTGAAGTAGTAGCCGGGGACATCCCAATAGTGGTGCTTTCGCATCCAGTGGACATCGAGCTCGGGATAGCGGGCAAAGAACGGGTCGTACTTCAGGCCCGTGTCCTCGCAGGCATTGTCGAAGCCTTTGGCGCCGGTGATTTCGCCGGAGGCGACGCGATCGTATGAGACCATCTCGAACTTCGCGCGCCTCGCTATCTCCCAAAGCGCCATCATCTCGTCCAGCACATGGGAGCGCACGGCGCGCTTGGCGCCGTCATCTTTCAGTGTTTTGAGAAGTTGGTCGCGGAACAGCCACTCGTTGAAGGTGGCGAACGACTCGGTCATGTAGGCCGGCCCGTCGCCGAAGTAGAGGGAACCCTGGTGGTTGAGGACGAGCTGGTAGTGGATCGCATGGCCGGACTCATGGACGAGCGTCGCGACGTCGTCCAAGTAGCCCTGGTAATTGTCCATGAAATAGGCGAAGTTGCCCTCGCAGAAAGCGCCCTGGCCGCGGTTTGGGCCTCCGGCGATGTCCAGCCGCCCGTTCTTCGGGTCAAGGAGCTTGCCTAGCTCGCGGGTGTATTCATCGCCGAGCACGGAGCACGCCTGAAGGCCGATGCGGCAGCCCTCATCGGCGGTGAACCTCGGTTCGCTGGAGTTTTTCGGAGCGATGTCCATGTCCCATATTTCCACCTTCCGCACGCCCATGTCCGTGGCAAGGCGGTTCATTTTCAGGTTGAGATACTGGTGGTAGAGGGGAAGGTTCGCTTCGATCTGGCTGTATAGATTGTCAAGTTCCGGGCGGTCGAGGTAGGCGTTAAAAAGCGCCTCGTGATAGTAGGTGGAAAAGCCGTGGAGCTTCGAGACCGCGTTGTTGGCCTGCATCTCCTTGAGAAGAGCGAAACCGGCAAGGTCGCTGAGTTCACGGAGCTTCTGGTAATAATCGTGGAAAGCCTTTTCGCGAACGGCCCGGTCCGGGTCTTTCAGCAGCGTCGCGTAGTCCCTGTGAACGTTGCGCGATGCGCCGGAAGCGGCGATTTCGGGGAACGCGGTCCTGTCGAAGCTGAGTTGGAACAGGGCCGGTTCCCAGGATGAAAGAGCGGGGCCGAGGGTCGCAAGGAGCGACTCCTCCTTTTCGGAGAGGACGTGTGGCGCCTGCCGGACGGCGGCTTCCAGAACGTAACTGTAGCGCCCAAGTTTCGGCTCTTGTTTCAGCAGGGCCTCAAGCTTGGCGCTATTGAGAGACCTGAGCTCCACTGCAAAGAAACTGGCGCGGGCGCCGGCTTCGGCGCGCAGCTCCTGGTAGGCGTCCATGTACTTGCGGTTCTTCGTGTCAACGGCGTTCGTGAATTCGCCGTAGGCGTAAAGCTTCTCTAAAAGATCCTCGCAGCCGCGCTTTGCGTCCAGGACGCGAAGCAGCGTGGCGGGCGATTCGAGAACGCGGCCCTTGTAAGCCTCGATGGCCGCGATCCTGGCGCGGGCGCCATCCATGTCGCGCTGCCAGGCGGCGTCATCGGCGTAAAAGTTTTTCTTGAGGTCGAAGCGGTAAAGCTCGCGCTCATTCGCGGGCATGGGGTCAAACGGCTTGCCCTGTTGCTTGGCCGCCGTGGAAATCGCCGCTGCGAAGCCGATCACGGCCGCGAATGCGAAAAGACTGTTGCTCATTGTATCCTCCCATCGGGGCGCTAAAGCGCCAGCGGCAAGAATAGCACGCCTTATGCGGATGAGGGATGGCAGCGCTTGCGTCCTCCGCTCTCCGCTCTTCCAGGCTTCCCAATCCTTCAACTTGCCAGCAGGGTCAGTGGACCGAAGGTGCCTCTCCGCTCAGCGGCTTGCCTTTGAGAAGGAAGATGAAGGGCAGAAGCATGGCGAAGACGAGCGTCAGAACAAAAAAAACGTCCACGAAGGCCATAAGCAACGCCTGGCGTTCGAGCTCGCCCTGCATGAGGCCCAGCGCGAGGCGCTGAGACGAAAATCCGTCCTGGCCCGATCGCAGGAAGAGCCCCTGCGCGATGGCGTGAAGGCGCTCCTGGTAAGCGGGGTCAAGTGGCGTGAGGCGCTCTACAAGCCTGGTTTGGTGAAACTGCGCGCGCTGGCTCAAAAGGGTCGCGGAAAGCGCGATGCCGACGGAACCGCCCTCGTTGCGAAGCAGGTTGAAGAGGCCGGTGGCGTCGCCCATCTGCGCCGCCTGAACGCGCGTGTAAGCGGCCGTGGTGATCGGAACGAACAGAAAGCCGAGCCCGAAGCCCTGAACGATGCGCGACCACATGACGTACTGGAAATCCACGCCGAGGTTGACGGACCACAACAGCCCCAGCGACAAGATGTTCATGAGCACGCCGACAAGCACCAGAAAGCGCGTGTCAACCTTGCCGATCAGGTTCCCCACGAAGATCATGGCGAAGAGGGAGGCGATGCCGCCTGGAGAAAGGACGAGGCCGGCCCACGTGGCGGTGTAGCCCAGCAGGTTCTGCACGAACAGCGGCAGCATCACGAAGGAACCGTAGAGGCCGAACCCCAGCAGAAAAATTAGCAGCGTGCCGGTGGCGAACTCGCGGTTCTTGAAAAGCCGCAGGTTCACCAGCGGCTTGTCGGCCGTGAAGGAGCGCCAGATGAAAAGGGCGATCCCCAGGACAGCGAGCGCGGCGAAGGTCTTGATAAAGGGGCTCTTGAACCAGTCGAACCTCTGGCCGCGGTTCAGGAAGACCTCGAGCGACCCCAGCCCCAACGCGATGAAGGCGAAGCTGGCGTAGTCCACCTTGCCTTCGGGACGCTTCATGTATTCCGGGTTCTCGATGAAGGCGAGCCCAAGCAGAAAGGCGAGCACGCCTACCGGAATGTTGATGTAGAAAATCCAACGCCAATTCCAGGTGTCGGTTATCCATCCTCCAAGCGTCGGCCCGATGATGGGGCCGAATATCACGCCCACGCCGAAGAGCGCCATCGCCTTGCCTCGCTCTTGCTTTGGAAAGGATTCGAGAAGAATGGCTTGGGACATGGGCACCATGGCGCCACCGGCGAACCCCTGGATCACGCGCATGAGGATGAGGAACCAGAGCGAGGGCGCCGCGCCCGATCCCAGCGAGGCCAGCGTGAAGAGTCCGAGGCACGAAAGGTAAAATCTCTTCCGCCCGAAAAAGTTTCCCAGCCATCCGGTGATGGGAAGGATGACCGCGTTGGCCACGAGGTACGAAGTGATGACCCACGTGATCTCATCGGTCCCGGCGGAGAAGGTTCCCTGCATGTGCGGCAACGCGACGTTCGCGACGGAAGTGTCAACGACTTCCATCAGAGTCCCCAGCATCGCGGTGAAAGCGATCAGGTATTTGTTCGTGGTGTTCATTGACATCTTAAGCGGATCTCCGCGAAGCCTGTTGGCCGGCCTTCATGGCCAGGTTACGGCAAACGCCGGCGGCAAGCATCGTCTTCAGCCCTTCATTGGGGCCGCGTGGCGCGTAGAACCAACGTGACGCGGGCTTTCACACGGCCCTTACTTGCCATCTTGGCTGGTGTCAATTTCGCAGGTTACTGTCAGGCCGAGCCGCAGCTCGTGGTTCGGGTCGGCTTCCGGATTGATTTTTATCCTGACAGGAAGCCGCTGGACTATCTTCACCCAGTTGCCCGTGGCGTTCTCCGGCGGAAGCAAGGCGAAAGCCCCTCCGGTGCCGGCGGAAAGACTCTCCACGGTGCCGGTGTAGACCTTGCCCTTGTCAATGTCCGCCCAAACGCGCGCCTTCTGGCCAACCCTGACTCTTTGAAGCTGCGTCTCCTTGTAGTTGGCTTCGACCCAGATATCCTTGAGGCCAAGCGGGACGACGGCACAGAGCGGCTGGCCCGCGGCCACGACTTGTCCCACCTCGGCGGATTTCCTGCTGACAAAGCCGGCGACGGGCGAAACCACCGTGCAATAGGAGCGCTGGAGCTTGGCGCTTTCAAGGCTGGCCTTGGCGCCGTCCACCTTGGTTTGTGACACGGCCAGCTTTGCTTGCGACGCTGCGACCGCTTTCTTCGCGGCGTCAAGCCGCGCGCTCGCGACCTGCTCTTGGGCAACCGCCCTGTCGTAGTTCTGCTTCGGCAACGACTCGCGCTTGTAAAGGGCCGCGACCCTGGCCAATTCGGTCTCGGCCAAATCCAGTTCGCTTTTCGCGGCCGCCACCTGGGCCTGGTACTGGGCTATCATCGCATGGTCGGTCGCCAACCCCGAGACGGCCTCCGCGAGCTTTGCCTCCGCCGAGGAAATCGCCAGGTCATGATCGTGCGGATCAAGAACGGCGACCACGTCGCCCTCTTTCACGGGCTGGTTCTCCCGCACATTCACTTCAAGGATCTTTCCGGAAACCTTGAAGGAGACCATGTAGACGTCGCCCTGTACATAAGCGTTTTCGGTCATTACGAAGATCTGGTTGTGGCGCCAGCGCGCGTAACCGATGGCGGCGCCGACGACAACAAGCACCAGCAGGATTCCAAGACTCAACCACTTTTTCGCTTTGGCCATCATGTCAGGGCTCCTGTGTGAAGTTCGGAGGAAGTTGCGCGTAAAACCTCGCCATGTCCTCGCCGCACAGCGCGAGCAACTGCGCCTGTTTCTGGTATGCCATGAGCCGCTGGGCGGCAAGCGTGTAGCGGCTGTCCGCCAAGATTGACTCCGCGTCCAACACGTCGGTCGTCTTCGCGAGGCCCTCCTTATACTGGTCTTCGATGATACGCAAGTTTTCGAGGGAGGCTTGGACGTTCGTTTCCGCCGTCTTCTCCTCCCGCCTCGCCTGCTCGAAATCGCGACAAGCCTTATCAACTTGGATGTCCACACCGCGCCGGGCGTCATCGAGGGCAACTCGTGCCAGATCGGCCTCCGTCATTGATTGCCGCAGGCGGGCATGCCGCGCTCCGCCATCCAGGCTCCACGAGACGCCGACAAAAGCGCCTGTCACGTACGGATAGAGCATGTACCGGTTCTGCGTATAGTTGTGGAAAGCCTCCGCCACGAGGGACGGCGCCCCCTCGCGCCGCTCGAAATTGACGGAGGCCTCGGCCGCCTGCACGCGCGCCTCCAGCGCGGCTATGGACGGGTTGCGCTCCATGGCCGCTCTCTTCGCCCCCTCCGGGTCCCACGGCAAAGGCGGCGGCGGCGGCAGACTGCCAACCAGCGTGACGGGCGCCAAAGGATCACGGCCCAGGGCACGGTTGAGCGCCTGCCTGGCCAGCGCCGCGCCGTTGCTGGTTTCCTGGTCCTGGTCCTGGATGTTTCTCAATATCACTTCCGTGCGCAACAGGTCGTTTCTGGCCACCACGCCGTGGTCAAAAAGGTCCTTCGCCACGCGCAGGTGATCCTGGAGCGCCTTTGCCCGCAGCGCGATAACCGTGTGCCTTGAGCCGTACGACAGCGCTTCGAGGTAGCTGCCGGCCGCTTCCAGTTGATTCTTGACCACTGAGTCGCGGCCCGCCTTATCAACGGCGGTTTCGCGGCTCAGGGAGGCATCAACCGCCCTCTTCCTGCGGCCGAAATCCCAGAGGAGGTATTTGGCCGTCAACTGGTAGCTCCAGTAGTCCTGTTCGCCGGCGGGGAAAACGACGGGGCCGAAGACGAAGAAAGGATCGTTATTCAACATTGTCCGCCCGCCGGAAATGTCAACGGAGGGAACGTATGCCGATTTAACCTCGCCGGTCTTCTGGGAAGACTCCTGAAGCTCCAGCGCCGAGGACTTGGCTGCCGCGGAACTTGCCGCGGCTTCGGCCAGGGCTTCAGAGAGGGTGAGCTTTTGCTGCGACAGGCAAGCGACGCCCACGAGCATGAGCGCCGCGCCCCCAATGGCCGGCCTCATCACGCGCACCTTCCGGCTCCTTTCAAAAACAGTTCCATCGCTCGTCGAACGCACTCCTTGGCCTCCTCGCCGGGGCGGCTGCGCAGGCGGTAGTGAAGGCTCGCCTGCAAAACCCCGAAAAAGAACTGCAACAGGAAATCGCTGTCGTGAATTCTAAGGTGCCCGCCCTTGGCCGCGGCGCAAAGGAGCGCTTTCACGCGCTTGTCCTCGCTATCGAGAAGCTTGTGGATCGAGGCACCGAACCTGGTTTGCAGGCCCCAGTCATGGTGGATCCGTTCCCTTAGAAAAACCGGAAAAAAAGCGGGGGCATCGTCGAACGAGGAGACACAGTGCTCGGCCCACAGGCGAAGCCGGTCGAGCGGACCGCGGGCCTTGGACAAAGCGCCCGCGATCTCTCCGCGGATGGCCTGCACTCTTTCAAGGATGAGGCTTTCGTAAAGAGCCTGCTTCGATGGAAACTGCTCATAGAGGCCCTGCATGCCGATCTGGGCCTCCCTGGCGACCTCCTGCATGGAGGCTTCGTCAAAGGGCTTGCGGCCGAAGACCCTCTCGGCCGCCTGAAGCAGGAGCGCCCTTCGAAGCTCCCTTTCCCGTTCCTTTCTTGTCTGTTGGGCCACCACCGCCTCCATCAACCGGGCGCCGCGAGGCTAACTTCCCGCCGCCTAGAAATACAGATTCCAAATATAGACTCCATATTCCAATCTGTCAAGAGGGGGCGGTTGAAAGCCGGAAGGGAGGCCACCGGGGCGTCGGTTGTAGACTGTTGGCGAGTTTTTGCTTTTGAGCCGAAGTAAACAAGTGCCTCCGCCCTTACCAACCCATCAACCCGTCAACTTGTCAATTATCATCCCTTATCTAAAGCCGGCGGAGAGCGGGGAGCGGAGATGGG
>JBBIMN010000006.1:16448-19410 GCA_037444385.1 Acidobacteriota bacterium
TCTGCGAGGCGCGGGTCCTTCTGGCCATGGCTATCTGCAAGAGAAACGAAGCGGCGGAGAGCGCTGCAAACAGAACTCCGAGAATCCGCCATGAACCCGCGGCGCCCATCATCGCCCCGGAAAGCAGCGGGCCGCTTCCTATCCCAAGGCCGATCAGCGCTTCATGAATGGAGCCTTGCTTGGCGTTGTCCGAGTCGGGCGTGTGAAGCCCGTAGTAAATGGCGAAAGTGTACGGTATGGCGTAGGCGATCCCGCCCAGCGCCGGAATCAACGCAAAGATCAACGGGGACGGCGGCAAAGCGAAGGCCGAGGCGAAGAGAAGGAGCGCGAGGGCGCTTAAAGTGGCGGTCGCCATCGGGCGCCCGATCCAAAAACGGGTGCGCGCCATCGCCAGGAAGACGGCGAAAACGGCGAGGTTCCCCCATGCGGCGTAAAGGCCGACGCCAGCCGCGGCGACGCGCTCGGACAGAAGAATCTTCGGATACAGGAACATCATTCCAAAAAAGGCCAGGGTGGCTATAAGCAGCCCGGCCCTCGCGGAGCTTCTCAACTCGCGGGCCGTCTTCGCATCCGCCAAAGCGCGGGAAACGGCATGAACGTCTTTCACGGCCGTGCAAGAGCCCGGAAGCCTCTCGCCGTGGCGCCGGAAATGCGCGGCCACCGCCGCCGCGAGGGCGAGACAGAGCAAGGCTCCGCCCAGAAAAATCCACGCTGGATGCCCCACCACGAGGGCCGGGCCGGAGACCATTCCGAAAATGTTCCCGGCGCTGTAAGAGAGCGAGAAGCGCGCCGTTGTACCAGCAGGGTCGGCTCCTTCGCGCGCCTCCATTCGCGAGAGAAGACCCTCCGTGCAAGGGAAAAAGAAGCCGTAGAAAATCGTCGCGAGCCCGGCGGTCAGGACGAGCCATGCCGGGCTAGTCCACAGAAGGCCGGTGATCAGGGCTATCGCAAACAGAGAAAGCCCCGCCGCCATTGGCCGTTTCGAGCCCCAACCATCGGTCCGGGGGGCCAGCGCCAAGGCGGAGATAACGTAAAAGACATAGGAGACGAAGTTAAGCAGGCCGATGGATAGTGGCGACATGTTCCACGAGGCTGCTTGGGTGTTCCAAGCGGCCTGCAACATCCAGAGCAGCCCCGAAAGCAGAAAAACCACTAGGTGAAACAGGCCGAACATTGCGGGAGGTCACTCCTTTGGCTTCGCTGCCCCGGCTTTTAGGGCTTGCACCAAGTGCTCCGCCACGCTTTGATAAAATCGCATGCCCATTTCCGAATCGGCCGATAGAAGGCTCTCAAGCGCATCCCGATGAATAAAGAGAACGCAGGTGCCCTTCTGCGCCACCAAAGCATTTGGTTGAGGCGGCCCCTTCAGAAGGCAGCCCAGGCCCACGTAATCTCCGGCGCCGAGAAACCCCGACGCCACGCTCTGGTTGTTCGGGTCCGGCGTGATGGTGAGCCCGCCGGAAAGGATTACAAACAGTCCCGTTGAAACCTCGCCAGCGTGCAGAAGAATCTCGCTTTGTACCAGTGGCCGCGTCCGGCCCGCCATCCAGAGACGGCGAAGGTCTTCCAGCCCCAGACGGCTGAAAATGCTGCATTCGCGAAGCGGGGAAAGGTCCACGTCCGGCTCGTTCTTCTGCAACGAAGCCTGTTCCGGCTCGGCGCGCGGCTGGTTGGCATCCTTGGCCGAAGCCAGCGTTTGCATTCGTTGCGCCACGTCCTTGTACCCGAAGCGCAGTTGCTGCAAGCGCCCATAGGCTTCCCGGGCCCGCTCCTTCGCGCCCCCCTGTTCCATCAAGACGGCGGCCTGGTAATACGAGTCAAGCTCCTCCTCACTCTTGGGCAATCCGGTTAGCAGCGGAGAGAGCACGGAGAGCGCGAGCGCCTGCTGGTCTTTCTGGAACAGGATTTTCGCCGCCAGAAGCTTGCACTGGGCGAAACCGCGGTGCGAAGGAGCAACGGACTGCAGCAGCGGGAGAGCGAGATCTGGCTTCTTCGCCTTCAGGTAGAGCGCCGCCGCTTTAACCGGATCATCGCCCTTCTCGTGGCAGCGCGCGGCCTCTAGGAACATGTTCTCGTTGGAGTAAACCGTGGCGGCTTGTTCCCAAAGGTGGGCCTTCTCAAGGTGCTGCGCCGCAACGGCTCTCTGGCCGCAACGGACGAAAAGGTCCGCGGCCTCTTCGTTCAACCCGGCCAGGCTGAGGCATTGCGCGGCGCGAAGCGTCTCGCCCGCTTTTCGAAAAGCCTCCGCCGCGACGGCGTGGTCGCGGGCCTGGAACAGGACCTCCGCCAGGCCTTTCATGACTTCGGGCGACAGAGCCTCCGACAGAAGCTGCCAGCCCGAGCGATTCCCGCTTTTCAGATAGAGGTTCGCCGCCGCCGTGATGTCGCCAGCCTTGATCGCTTGCCAGACCGGGCCTTCGGGCCAAGCGGCGATGCGGCTGCCTGGAGCCGTTGGAATGGCCGCCGAATGTTTAGCGGAAGGCGCTCCGGAGGCAGCGGGACTTGGGGCCGCCGGCTTGGCCTGCCCCTCTTTTTCCCTCTTGAGCTGTTCCATGGCCAGCTCCGCCCTGAAACTGTCTCCCGCCTGGGCGTAAAGCTCCGCCGCCTTCTGCCAGTGGCGGATTTGAAGATAGAGACGGGCGGCGTCTAAAGGCTTCAGCGCCTTTTCGTAGCAGCGCGCGGCGCGAAAATAGTCCTTGGCGCACACGAAGGCCCTTGCCGCGGAGGCCATCTCGCCGGCGGCGACAAAAGCTTCAGCCGCCTCGTTATAGGCGCCTCTGTCTAAAAGCTCTCTCGCCCTGTTGATTCCCCCCGCCGGGGTTTCACGCTTTTTCTCGGCCATGGTTCCCGCTTTCCTGGAGGCGCTCTCGCCACGACGCCCTGCCCGACCAATTTACTCCTACCTGTCCTGTTTGGCAAAGACCTTGGACAACTATTCGCGTTCACCAGCGTTGATCCGAGG
>JBBIMN010000006.1:19420-20696 GCA_037444385.1 Acidobacteriota bacterium
CTTGCGCGCGCGGGCCCTCTTTGCGACAATAACAGAGGGCTAAAGATGGATTCGATAGAAAAGACCGGCCAGGAAATCGAAAAAGACTGGGAAGCCTGCCACCGCCTTCTTCCCGGAGTGTCGCGAACTTTCGCGCTCGCGATCATGGGGTTGAAAGAGCCGCTGAAGGGGGCGGTTTGCACCGCCTATCTTCTGTGCCGCATCCTCGACACATTCGAAGACGCGCCGGGGCTTTCATCGCAAAAGCAGGGCGATTTCATCTTCCCTTTTCTGGAGGGTATGGCCGCCGGACGCCTGCCGTCCCAATCATGGTATGAAGAGGCCGGCGGCGCGCTCAAGGGAGCGGCCGCGCCAAACGACGCGGAACTCGTCGCCAAAAGCGCCTCGGTGCTAAGGTGCCTCTGGTCGGAGGATGAGTCAACAAGAACCGCCACCTGCCGTTGGGTCGCCGAGATGGGCTGGGGCATGGTGGCATACAGCGGAAGGATGGGCGAAAACGGCCTGAAGTCAATTCCCTCGATGGCTTCGCTGGACCGATACTGCTACTACATCGCCGGCACCGTCGGCTACCTTCTCACCGACCTTTTCTTCATCCATTCGCAATTCATTGACCAGCGGCGCTTCTACCTGCTGCAACAGGACGCCCTCGATTTCGGGCTCGCCCTCCAAAAGGTCAACATCATTAAAGATATGGGCGAGGACTTCCGCAGAGGTTGGTGCTTTATTCCAAAGGAGTGCCTCGACAAAGAGGCCATTGCACCCGCGGATCTGGCGGACGACTCAAAGGAGGAAGAGGTTTACCGTGCCGTTCGGCCGGTGCTTCTCTCCGCGACCCGCAACCTTGAGCGCGGCTGGCGGTATCTGACAAGGATGCCCGCCGAGGAACGAGAGATCAGGCTCTTCCTGGGTTACAGCCTCTTCTTCGCCGCGAAGACCCTGGCCTTGGTAGCCGACAAACCGGGCCGGTTGGTAATCCAAAACGAGAAACTCAAGATAAGCCGCCTGGAGGTGGGAAGCGTCGTCGCGGCGGTGAACCGTTACGTTAGTAAGCCCGAGAATCTGGGCAAACTGTGGGAGAAGACGATCGCGCCGCTCCGCGTCTTTTTGCCCTAGTTGCGAGCCCGGTGCTCTCTCGCCAGCAGGTTGTTTCCGAAACCGTAGGCCGCATAGATGGCCAGGCCAATCGCGAGCCAGATTACGAACCTGAGCCACGCGGTGCCCGGGAGGCTGATCATCAGGTAGCCGCAGAGAATGATCCCGAGCGCCGGAAGCACCG
>JBBIMN010000007.1:0-12012 GCA_037444385.1 Acidobacteriota bacterium
TCTGGCCAGCGCCGGCTCCGGCGGTGACGCCGAACTTGGCGCCAAGATCGCGCGGAAGTACCTCGACCGGGGAGACGCGCCCGATGCTCTTTCATGGGTGGCCAAGGCCCGCGCGGCCAAAGAGGGAAAGGGGCCGGAGCTCGATGCGAAGCTGAACCTGATGGAGGGGCTCGGCCTTTTCATCACCAAGCCGGAAGAGGGCGAGAAGAAGCTCCTTGCGATAGCCGCCGACCCGAAGTCGGGCGAGGCCGGGCAGGAGGCCTTCGACGCTCTGGCGAGGAGTTACAAGAAAGCCGGAAAGGACAAGGAGACCGAGTCGCTCTTCGACAAAGTGCTCGCCTTCAAGGGAGGGGAGAAGGATTTCCTCAACGATTACGCCTGGACCTTCGCCGAAAGGGGCGTCGCCCTTCCCAAGGCGCTCGATGCGGCGAAAAAAGCGGTGGCGTTGAGCAACGAGGAGCCGGGCGTCCTCGACACTCTAGCCGAGGTTTACTTCAAGATGGGCAAGAAGGACCTCGCCGTCTCGACGATAGAGAGGGCGATTGCCAAGGCGCCGGGTGACAAGTACTACCAGGAGCAGAAGGAGAAGTTTCTAGGCGATGGCAAGCAAAAGGGCGGCTAAGAGAACAGCGGACCCAAAGAGCATTGAAGAGACGCTCCTTGGCGTGGTGGCGCGGGCCAAGGGGCGCTGTGGCTTCATGGATGAGGCGTTGAAACGGCTCGCCTCCGAACACGGTGCTTCGGTCTACACGGGCCTTTTTCGGCTCCTTTCCAGGCTGGAGTTCGTCCCCAAGCAGGCCGAGCGCCACTGGCAAGCGGTCGTTGGCCACTGCGCGCGCATGGAACAGGCGCTCGCGAGGCCGTTGGATTTTCGGGTCGCCCTGGTGGACCACTTCATCTCGCAAAACCGCAAGCTGCGCCATCCGATGGTTCTGGAGATCCAGCTTTTCAAAGCGGCGCAAGAGGAGCGGCTCGCCGACGGCCTGACCGGGCTTTACAATTTCCGCTATATGCAGCAGGAACTTCCCCGGCAAGTGGCGCAGGCACAGCGAAACGGCACGCTCTTGAGCGTGGCCTTCTTTGACATTGATGATTTCAAGACCTACAACGACCACTTCGGCCACCAGGAGGGCAACAACGTTCTGCGCGGCGTTGGCCATGTCATCTCCGGCGCCATCAGAGAGAGTGACCTGGCCGTAAGGTACGGAGGAGAAGAGTTTGCGCTCATTCTGCCAGGCTCTGACAAATTTGGGGCTTTGGCGGTGGCGGAACGAGTCCGCGCGGGGCTGAGCAAACGGGCTATTCCCACTGCCCGCCCCGGAAAACTTGTCACGGTGAGCGGAGGAGTCGCCTCATATCCCGCCGACGCCACTACGGCTGACGAGCTTCTGGCCTGCGCCGACTCGGCCATGTATCGCGCCAAGTCAATCGGGAAAGATCAGGTTCTGCTATTTTCAAAGGAGCGGCGCGCGTGGGAGCGCCGCCGCGAGCGCTTTACAGGCGGCTGCGTTTTGGGCCGCCGCTCGCTGCCGCTCAGGGGAGAAAACCTGGCCAGGGGAGGCTTCTACCTCGTTTCGCCAGGCGCCATCGCTCCGGATACCAAGGTCGCCCTGGCGCTGACTCTGCCCTCCGCCAGGGGGAACGTTGAGCTAAAGGTCCGATGCCACGGGCGGGTCACGCGCTGCGAGCCATTGGGGCCCAAGGAATACGGCCTTGGAATCACGATCACCGAGATGACCGCCGCGGACCGCAAGAATTACGTGGCGGCGCTGACAGGCTGTTGAAAAACCCCCGCAGGCCCATGCAAGCTTCTCAGCAGCCGGCTAACCGCGTGCGGCCTTACCTGGACCGTTCCCTGATACTTTTCCTTTCCCTTGCCGCCGGCTTGGGTCTTGCCAACTTCATGCGGGCCCCTTTGCTGGCGGTTGCCTTGGCGTTCGTTCTCGCTCTCGCGGCCCGGAAGACTCGCCTCAAAACAGCCTCGGCCACGCTGGCTTTTCTGGCCCTTGGGATAGCGGTTGGAGGACATAGAATCACCGTTGCGCCGCGCGGCCCGCTCTATGAGAAGGTCGCCAGCGAGAGAGGCCGTTGCGCCCTCTGGCTGCGAGGCAATGTCGAGTCAAGCGCCTCGGCGCTGGAAGGGAGCAGGGTCGTTCTGCGAGTCTACAGTTACCAGAACGAGGGAAGCTGGGCCGCTGATTCGGCGCGCGTGCGAGCCGTGCTGCCCGTGCCGCCTCCAACGGAGGGCAGCCCATTTGAAGCCAGCATCATTCTCCAGTTGCCGCGAGAATCAACCAATCCAGGACAGTACGACACGGAGGAAAGGCTTTCGCGGGAGGGAGTGGCGTTGACTGGCGTTTGCCGTGACGAGGCCCTGTTCCGGCTGTCGCCGCCACCCAAAACCGCCCTTCTGGCGCGCTACCGCGCGGCGGTGAGGCAGGCCCTCGTCCGCGACGCTGGAGACCAGGCCGGGATCGTCCTGGCGGTGCTTATAGGAGACCGCGGGCTTCTTGAACCTCGCGCCCAAGAGGCCTTGGGCCGTTCAGGCCTCTATCACCTCGTGGCTCTCTCGGGGCTTCACATCGCGCTACTGGTCCTCCTCCTTTCGTTTTTTGCTCACCTCGCCGGCATAACGCCTCTTTGGCGCGACGTTACCTGCCTGGCCGTCGTCGTGCTATACGGAATGGTCGCCGGGCCGATTCCATCCCTGAGCCGCGCCATCTTCATGGCCTCCATCTTTCTGGCCGCGCGAATGGCCGACCGCCCCCAGCCCGCGCTGCGTGCCTGGATAATTTCGCTCGCTTTTCTTCTGCTGTGGGATCCGCAGTGGATTTTCGATGCCGGCTTCCAACTCACCTACGCCGCCACTCTTGGAATGCTTCTTCTGGGAACTCGCATGTCGGCCTTCATGCCAAAGGAAGGCCGTTTGGGCGGACTTCTCCGCATCTTATGGCTTGGCTTCGCCGCGCAGCTTTTCACCCTTCCGTTTCTCGTCTGGACCTTTCACCGGATCGCGTGGGCGGGGGTCCTGGCAACGCCTTTTGCCACCATCCCGCTCTTCATGCTGCTTGGGACAGGGCTAGTCTATTTGGCGGGAGGCGCCTTCGTGCCCGGCCTGCACGCCGTTCTTGGCGCAGTGCTGGCGTTCGCCGGCAAGGTGTTTCTCTGGCTGCCGGTCACGCTCGGCGAGATGCGCCATGGCGCCGTCTTCATGCCGGTGCCCTGGGGTGGCTGGCTCATCTTCTACTGCGCCGCGCTGGTGCTCCTGCCTGTCAAAGGAAGAAGGGCGCTGGCGGGGTGGGCCGCCATTTGCGCTGTGATGGTTTGCGCTTGGGCTTTTCCCAGGCCGTTCGATGTTCCAAAGGGCCCGGCGGTGGTCGTGCTCGACGTGGGCCAAGCCTCCTGCCAGGCTGTCGTCAGCCAAGGCGAATGCGTGCTCGTTGATTGCGGCAACGGGATTTATCTGGGACCTACCTCGGGGCGGGTCGTGGTGGAGCCGTTTCTAGCCGAGGCTGGCCTGCGCCGAGTCACCGGCGTTTTTTTGACGCACTGGGACAGCGACCACAGCGCTGGACTCATGGATCTTTTGCGCGACCTGCCGGTTGGATTTCTCGCCTATCCAGCCGCGGACCCGCCAGGCACAGGTACGCCGTCACTTATCACGGCGCTCGCGAAGCGCGCGGGGGTCCGCCTGCTGCCCGTTTCGAGGGGAGACGCCTTCAAGGCGTTAAACCTTTCGTGGCGGGTGCTGCACCCGGCAAACGAGTTTCTGCCGAACGAGAACGACCGGAGCCTTGTGCTTATGGGGGACTCCGGCAGAGCAAGCTTCCTCTGGTCCGGAGACCTGGAAGCTTCCGGGGAAAAGGAGCTGCTGGCGCAAGGCAACGCCTTCGCGGTGGATGGAATGATGGCCCCTCACCACGGCGCAGGAACTTCAAACACGCGGGAATTCATAGAGGCATTTCGCCCGGAGTCCGTCTTTTTTTCAGTGGGAACGGCCAACCGGTACGGCCACCCCTCGCCCGAAATCGTCGCCCGCTATCGCGCGTTCGGGGCGCGGGAATACAGGACCGACAGCGACGGCGCCATTCTTTTCCCGTTAGATGCTTCACACGCGAAGGCTCTGGCATGGCGCGGTGAAAATTGGCTCTCGAAGCTTTGCGAACCCAGTAGCCCCTTTTCAGTCCAGGGCGGACCACAAGGGAGAAGGGGTGAAAGGTGAGGGACAGGCCCTAAAGAAAAAAGGCAAAGCACGATGCGCGCGCAACTCATTCCCTTTTCTGCGGCCAGGGTGCACGTGGCGATAAAAAGTGTTATATTATCCACATGGCGGCTCTCTGGTATTTAGGCGAGTCGCCCCGAACGGCCGGGAACCCCCCCTCTCGGCCGTTCTTTTTTGTCTCATTTAGGCCCGTTCAATCGCTCTCCGTTACCCCATCCATGGAATGAACTATGTAGTAGAGAACAGGAGATGGCGCAAAGGAGTCGGTCGTCGTGTTGCTTGTGGCACTCTTTCAGGCTGCCGGAGCGCCGGCCATGAAAAGGCCTCCGCCTGCATTGACAAAGGCAAGAATCGCGCTCTTTTCGGCGGAGGTGAGCGGCGTCTGCGGCTCGACCACGATGAAGAGTTGGTAGTTTGAAAGGTCCTGCACGTTGGTGTTGTCGCCGTAAGTGATTCGTCCCCCGTTGGGAAGCGTCTCGATCGTATGTCCCGCCTTGGCCGAGTCAATTCCCCAGGAGGAGATGCCGCCGGCCCAGAAAGTCTCCGGTGTGGTGGACGTGATGCCGGATTGGGCGGGCGCCGGGTATCGCCGGGGATTCGGCTCGTTCGTGGTTTTGCAAGCGGGCGTGCTGTAGGCCGTGAGTGGAAGGTTCCATGCGTCGGCGTCCACGACCCAGTCGGCGTTTCCCGCCATCTCATGGTGGGAAGCGTCGAATAGTATGTTCGCGGCGAACAATGGGGCGGCTACGGCCAAGATTGAAATGATGACGGTGATCGTTCTATCGCGATCCTACCATTACGGCGTAACATCAACTTCGTATGGCCCCTTTGGCAGAACACAATTAAACCAAGCCACGTTTTCCTCGACGAGATCGGGCACGAAAAGATATTTCCCCGGGTTTGATGGAGCGACAGCTTCCAGCGTGGCCGTAAATGTCCCGCCCGCTGGAACGGCGGTTCCAACGCGAGCACGGCGGCCGTCGTGAACGGACTCCTTCCCCGCCAAGTCCGCCCAGTGGTAGGAGGCGTTAAGCGGCTTGGAGGTGAAGGAGAGCTTGTCGGCGGGCCAGGGCGCGGAGCCCTGGTTCGTGAAAGTCATCTGAACCGTGAAGCGCTCCCCGGTGGTTGCGCGCAGAGGCAACGCGCTGACAGTACAAGATGCCTTTCGTGCGGCCTTTTCAATGACTGGAGTTTGGGCAGCCACAACGGAGATGGAAGCCTTGGCGCCAGGAACGGATGGGCCGCATGGAGTGACCGCGAGCAGCCCTTCGGGGATGCCCGTCCATGCTCCCAATGGCCGCCGGTCAAGCGTGTCTTGCCAGTCATGGGGGACGAAAGCCGGCGTGACTGAAAAATGGATGAGCAGGCCCTCGGAACATCGGGGAATGACAACCCTCATTTCCTGCATTTCCGGGGCGTCAAAGCGGCGGTCAAGAACACCAAGGCCGCCCGCTTCGGCCAGAAGGCGCGGATGAGTTGTTAACAGGTCCGGCCTGGGCAGGTCAATGTTTATAACCCACTCTCCGGGAACGGCCGCCAGCAGCCATGCGTCAGAACTGGTCCAGCGCCATTCGTATCCTGAAGCGCGCTGCTCGGTGCCATAAAATCCGTAGGTTCTCGCGGCTTGGGCGGCTGGAGCAGGCTGGGTAAGGCTCCAGATGGGGGCAAGAAGCAGGAGGATGAAGGCCCGCCTGGCTGGGCGGGATCCCCTCGGTTCGGCCAGGCGGCTGAAGTGGCCGGCCAGGCCGCCAAGCGCCGCCCAGAAGAGTATCTGCTGCTCTGGAAGCAGAAGAGGATGGCTCTGAAGGCTGTGAACCAGGTAGAAGAGGGTTCCCGCGAGCAGTCCCGTGGTCTCTGGAGACAAGACTCTCCACTGCCGCAGCCTGGGGGCGAGAATCACCCAGAGAAGCGCCATCCAGATGACCAGCAGCGGCAAGCCGTACTCGGCCGCCAACTGAAGCGGGTAGCAGTGGGCGTTTTCGTTGACCGCATAAACCGGAGTGTCAACATCTTTCAGAAACAGGTGCATTGCCGACGGCAACTCTCCGGCTCCCACGCCAGAAATAGGATAGGAGGCCACCATCTTTGAAGCGGCGCGCCAAAAACCGAGCCGCCCCGCGAAGTGTTCTTGCTCGAAAGCCTGCCCCGTAACCAGTTGTTGAAAGCGCCCCTCGCGCACGAACATGAAACTGGCGGCGACCGCCAAAACCACGAACACGAGGAGCACGGGGCCCAGCGCGGCCTGTTGGACGGAATCATTTCCAGTCCCCTGGCGGCCTTTGTCCCTAGCTCCTGCCCGCAATAGCCACAACAACCCGCCCCCGCATCCCAAAAGCGCGATAACGTAAGCCGCGCGCGAACCGCCCAAGAAGAGCACGGCCAGGCCCGGCAGAGGATAGATGGCCCAGCAGCGAAGGCGCCTGGAGGCGAGCGCTATCCCGGCGCCAAGGACCAGGAGGCCGAACGAGGCGGCGCTGTTTGGATCGTGCAGCGTGAGCGGCGCGCGGAACCTGAGCCAGTTGTGGGCCGGGTCGAAGAGGCGCGGCAGCCAGAAAACGAAGTAGGAGGCCGCGGCGGCGCAGCCTCCGGCCCAAAGCCCCCAAAGCGTGGCTCTTCCCTCGCCAGGTTCCGTGTCAACCCTGCGCGCCAGAAGAAAGGCGACCATTCCTTCAAGAAGCAGCGTCGCCCCCCTGAAGCCATAGAACGGAAGAGCCTGCCTAAGCTGAAGCAGGTTGGCGAGAGGATGTTGCAAAAGCGCCAACCCCAACGCCCACGATGGATAGCGGTAGCGGAAAAAGAGCGCCAGCGTGGCAATTGCGATGTAAAGAGCGAAGAGAAGGACGAGCATGCCTGCCAGGTCCACCGGCCGGCTGGGGGCTTTCCGGTCACGCCAAGAGACCGCCAGCCATAACGCCAGAAGGCCGCCCTCGGAGGGAGAGAACCATGAGACTTGGTTGATCGCGCAGATGAGCGGCGTAACCGCGGCGAACGCCACAAGCGCGCCAAAAGCCAATCGCGGCCGCCAAAGGCCAAGGGTTAAAAAAACTGCCGCCGATGCCACGCCGGCGCTAAAGGCTCCGCTTCCAGCCAAAAGGCTTAGCCACACGAGCAGGAGAACCGCCGCAGCGGCAATCTTCACCGAGCCAAGTCCGTTCATGGCGTATGAACCTCCACTAAGAGCCTATCCTAAAATAGGGCGCGCCCGCAGGCAGAGCCTTGGCGGGCGCTTAGTTTGTCCTTCGGGCCGTCTTTTTCGCGCCCGGCTTTGCCGGCTCGCTCGTACGATGCGTCACATCGCCCATGACTCGCTTCCTCGCCATGCATCGCGGATGGCCTCCGTCGCGGCCCCATCCTAGTTCCAGGATAGGCTCTCAAGCCAAATCACGCATCAGCGCCAAAACCTCCAGCGTGGTCCGTTCCCAACTGAATTGGCTCGCCTGAACAAACCCGCGCTGGCGCAAAGCGTCCCGCAAAGGCGCGTCTTCTTCAAGGCGGCGAATTCCCTCCAAAATCTCCTCCTCGCTCTCGGGATCGGCGAAAAGTGCCGCCCGGCCGGCGGCCTCTGGAAGCGAGGCGCGCGTCGAACAGAGGACCGGGCAGCCGCAAGCCATCGCTTCCACTACAGGCAGGCCGAAACCTTCGTAGAGCGAAGGATAGAGAAGCGCCAGTGCCCCGGAGTACAGCCCCGGCAGGTCTCCCGCCGGAACGTAGCCAAGAAACCGCAAAAGTTCCCGCTGTTCAAGGCTTTCAAATTCACGAAGAATATCCGTGTTGCTCCATCCCTGATAGCCGCAAAGCACCAACTGCGGAGGCCTGCGGCGGCCGGACGCAAAACGGCCGAAGACCCGGGCCAGCGTTTGGAGGTTCTTGCGAGGTTCGATTGTTCCTACATAAAGGAAGTAGGGGCCGCTGATGCCATAGCGCGAGCGTACGCGAGCCACCGCCTCCTCCCCTCGCGGAGAGAAAAGGGCGTGGTCGCATCCTGGATAAACCATTCGCAGTTTCGCCTGCGGGACCGGCAGGTGCAGAGCCGCTTCTCTCCACACGTAGTTTGAGTCCGTTAGGACAAGGTCGGCCCTGGAGATGTTGGCCATGAAATGGCTACGGAAATAAGACAACCGTTCTCTGGGATGCCACTCTGGGTATAGGGCGAAAGAGAGATCATGCACCGTGACAATGCAGCGGCGTGAACGGATTTCGGGAAGTGGGATGAAATTGGGCTCAAAATAGACGTCAAACTGGCCCGGCTGAAAACGCGCCGCCTGCCTCTGAAGAAAACGGGAGGCCGCCTTTGTCGCCCCGTTGGCGCGAAGCATCTTTGCAAGCGCGAGAACCGAGGTGCCGGCCAGTCCAGAGTTTTCGGAGTCCTTGGCGAACCTTTTCGACACGAATCCATAGTAGGCGTACCACTCCTCGTTTGGGGCCACGCGGCGCAGTTCCCGCGTAAGTTGATAGGTGTACTGGCCCACGCCGGTCAGCGGGGCGAGCGTCGGTATGGTATTGACTATGATCTTCACCCGCTACGCTCCCCACGAAAGCGGAAAGGAGACCGTGCTTGGCAATTCTACCACAGGCCACAGAGGCGCGGGGCATGGCGGACGAACGGACACGGGGACACGGGGAAAGGGTGACTTAGCGGAGTGACGGTGTAACGGCGTTGCGGAGCCACGATGAAGCGGTGCGGGAGTGGCGGTGTAACGGGGAGAAGAAGCGCCTCCCTACATTCCAAAACCCAGAGGCTCTGATACCGTCTGGCGCACTCGATACGCAGATGCTCTCAACGAAGGACGGCTTGGTATGATAATCTTGTCTCCTATGGGAGGAGCGTATGCCCCACGTTATCGTGCCTGAAGCGGAAGCAATTTTGGACGAGGAGTTCAAAGTCCTGGACAAGGGCTTTGTCAGGCTGGTGGACTACATGGGATCAGACCAGCGCATCGTGGCCGCCGCCAGAGTGTCTTACGGCCAGGGGACCAAGACATTGCGAGAGGACAGCGGCCTCATTCATTACCTGATGCGTCACGCCCACACCTCTCCATTTGAGCAGGTACAGATAACGTTTCACTGCAAGATGCCCATCTTCGTCGCCCGCCAATGGATTCGCCACAGGACCGCCAGGCTCAACGAAATTTCGGGCCGCTACTCCGTCATGAAGGACGAATTCTACTTGCCTACCGCCGATTCGATTAGAACGCAAAGCGCCATAAACAAGCAGGCGCGCTCCGAAGAGCAAGTCACGCCTGAAGTGGCCGAAGGGATGCTTCAACAACTGGAGGATGGCCGGCGGCGCGCGTACTTGGAGTATGAAGGCTTTTTGAAAGAAGGCATCGCGCGCGAGTTGGCGCGGATCCACCTGCCGCTGAGCCTCTACACGGAATGGTACTGGCAGATTGACCTGCACAACCTCTTTCATTTTCTGAAGCTTCGGCTTGACGAGCACGCGCAGTACGAGATTCGCCAGTACGCGCGGGCAATCGCCCAAATAACCCGCAAGGTGGCGCCCTTGGCGTACGAAGCTTTTGAAACCTACGTCCTTAAGAGCGCCGTTCTGGGGGAGGACGAACTTCTGTGGCTCAAGGGCCATTTGAAAGACCTGGACGACATTCCGCCTCAACTTCCAGGAAAGCTCGGGCTGGAACCTAAAGAGTGATGCCAAATTTTTCCGGCTGGGTTATACTAGGCGCCTGTCCTGGAAGTAGGTCGTGGCCGCGCCCTATTTTGGGACAGGCTCTGGACGACACGGGAGGCATGGGTGCGCGAAGAGGATCTGGCGGGCGCGGTGGAAGCGATGCTTTTCGTCTCCTCCGAGCCGGTGACCGTTCAGCAAATCAGCGATGCTATCCAGGGCCAGGCCGCTCCGTCACGGATTCTGGACATTCTTGAAGGGCTCCAGACGCTTTACAGCCGTATGTCTTTGGGGATCGAGGTGCGCCGTGTCGCGGAGGGCTTTCAGTTCGTCACCAGGCCGGCCCACGGAATTTTCGTGAAGAATTTTCTCAAGGCCCAGAACCTCCGCAAGCTGTCTCCCGCGGCGGTTGAAGCGCTTGCGATCGTCGCCTACAAGCAGCCGGCCACTAATGCTGAAGTGAGCGCCATCCGCGGAACCGAATCGGGCCAGGTTCTTAAAGGGCTTCTCGAAAAAAAACTGATTCGTATCGCGGGGCGGCGGAACGTTGTCGGAAAGCCGTTGCTCTACGCGACGACGAAGGAGTTTCTGGTCCATTTCGGCCTCAATTCCCTTGACGACCTGCCATCATTTCGAGAGCTGGAGGAGATCTTCAGGGAAGGGGTCCGCCAGGAGAGCCTCTTCAGGGAGGTTGAAGCGGAAGAGCGAAGGGCGGGTGGCACCGCCTTGGGAAATGGGGCCGCCGTTCCAGAGGCGCTGGACGAGGGCCTCTTCTCCGAGGCGTCGTCACACGAAAATGAAGCCCCGGAGGCGTTTGAAGAGGAGCCGCCCCGCCACGATGAGGGCTCTTGCCATGACGGGCCCAAGGAAGGTGAAGATGGACAAGGGCCCGTCGGGAGGGGCGCTTCGGTTGAACCAGTATCTGGCCAGGTCAGGCGTGGCTTCACGGCGCCACGCCGAGGAGTTTGTCCGCCAGGGCCGCGTTCAGATCAACGGCGCAACGGTTGCCGAGCTGGCTACGCTGGTCATGCCCGGCAAAGACGTGGTGAAGCTGGATGGGACGCGCCTCAAGCTGCCCCAACATGCGGCCTACTATGCTTTCTACAAGCCCAAGGAAATCGTCAGCACGCTTGAGGACCCGCAGGGAAGGCCGTGCATCCGCGCTTACCTTCCTCCGGGCGCGAGAGGGCTTGTACCGGTGGGGCGGCTGGATTACCACAGCGAAGGGCTGATTCTGCTGACGAACGACGGGGATTTGACCTTCCGCCTTCTTCATCCGCGATTCAAAGTGCAGAAGGTCTATAACGTCAAGGTGAAGGGAACGCCCGAGGCGGCCGCGTTGGACCGCCTAAAGCGCGGCATCGTGCTTGAAGGCAGGCGGACGCTGCCGGTTGAGATAAGAAAGATCCCATCAAGAGAGACCAGGCACACATGGCTTGAGGTCCGCATGAGCGAGGGCCGAAAGAACCAGTTGCGAGAGATGTTCTTCCGCATCGAGCATCCGGTTATCAAGCTCAAACGCGTCGCCATGGGGCCGCTCGCCCTGGGCGCGCTGAAGCCGGGCCATTGGCGCGAACTCGATCGCGGCGAGGCGGAGGCCTTGCGGGCCGCTACAGGGCTGAACCCTACAGCGCCTGGAGAGAAGCCGTGAAAATGAATGTCAAAGCTCCGCCGCACATCCAAAAGTTGACGCCGTACGTTCCTGGAAAACCGGTCAAGGAGGTGGAACGGGAGCTTGGCCTCACCAATACCGTCAAGATGGCTTCGAACGAAAACGCATTCGGCCCATCGCCCAAGGCGATGGAGGCGGCGAGAAACTTCCTGGGCAACATCCACATTTATCCGGAAGGAAGCGGGTTCTACCTCTGCCAGGCCCTGGCGCGCCACTACGGCGTGGAACAGGATAGGGTCATTCTCGGCAACGGTTCGGTGGAACTGATCGAAATCGCCGCGAAGGCTTTGCTGGTGCAGGGCTCGAATGTCGTAATGAGCCAGGGCTCTTTCACGATGTATCGCATAGCCACTTTGGCGATGAACGCCGAAGCGCGCGAAATCCCAATGGTGAACCGCACCCACGACCTCGCCGCCATGGCCAATGCCGTGGATTCCAACACCAGAATGGTTCTGGTTGCCAACCCCAACAATCCCACCGGCACCTACAATT